>JAAYCL010000020.1 GCA_012729785.1 Chlamydiota bacterium
CAATCCAGTGCTTCACTGATACTCAGCCCGGCTGGCAAGAGAAGAGCGTGGAAGTTCAGTGCAGGGGGGCAGGCCTTACTGGCAAGGTGTCTTTACGCTTGCCTTCTGCCTACATAGGTGACCCCTAAGATTCTGCTAATGAGTTGGGCGGCATCAGCGGGGCTGCGGTGATGAACAGTCACGTTCGTCTTCAGGAGAAGATGCTCAGGGATCGCACGCTGGGAAGGTGCCTAGAGCGTATCTGCGATAAAGTGTATAGTTGAGATCTGACCCCTAGGGTTCCCCTAAGGTCAGCGGCGCTGGACCTTGATCGCTTCCTTGTCCATCGTGATGACGTGCCGGGTGCGGTCCGGTGAGAGGGCGGAGAGGCGGGAGACCGGGGGCATCGTGCCGGCCTCGACGATAACGAAATAGAACCAGGTCGTTCCATTCATCGCCGCGACGCAGGGGAATCTCCTCAGGATAAACGCCGCGAACCTGTCGATCCTGGGGACGCCCGCCGCGAGAGGCCGGATCCCGGGCGTGATGCGTCCGTCCAGCCCCATCGAGTAGATCCCCACCGGCGAATCGGCCAGAAGGTACGCGTCGAACGCCCTCCATATCGGGATCTCAACCCGCGCGGCCAGGGTGAGCGGATCGCCGTGCAGAAACGAGGTGGCGTTGAGTTGAATGTCGATGCCCTTGCGTGGGGTCGGGGCAGGGGTGGGGGTGAGCGACGGGGAGAGATCGCGCAGCTCGAGGTCGAATTCGTTGGGTCCCGTGCGGTCGTACTGATGCAGTGCGGGGGAATAGGTTTTGGCGCGGATCACGTTGTCCGCCGGGGAGAAGGTGTAGTAGCGGAGCCAGCCGTCTCCGCCGTTGGCATTAGTCTGGTAATTCTGCATGATCTGGTGGACCGGTTTTCCGTTGACCAGGTCCGTTCTTCTTGCGACCGGCCAGAGGTGCCCGCATAGGACGAGCAGGATGTTGTCGTGCCGTTTGAGCAGGCTTTCCCAGAGGGAGTTCCCGCAGGTCGACCTGCGGCCGTCATTTTCCAGGAAGTCGTGCGTCACCACGATGACGTTGTGGTTCTTGTGCGCGCCGAGTACCGAGTCCGCCCACGAGATCGGGAAACTATCCGCGCAGTACTCCATCCCCAGCACGAGGAACTCGTGCCCCCCCGCGGAGAAAAAGGCGTAGTTGTTCTGGTTGCTGTCGGGGGGGTAGTTTCCGCCGTAGTAGTCGAAAGGCCCGAACCTTCCGGGACCGAAATAGGTATTGAAGAATCTGTACTGGTAGTCCGGCGGCCCGTCGTGGTTGCCGGGCACGACCAGGTAGGGAACGATCCCGTCCAGCACGCGCATGCTGTTATCCGCGTTCTCCCACTGCGTGAGCGAGGTCGGGTAGTCGACGATGTCCCCGACGTGCACCACGAAGACGATGTTGAGCTCGTCCCGGTTGTCCTCGATCCAGCGGGTTTGCAGGGAGAAGGTGTCGGGGTAGAGGGCCGAGTAGTTCTGGGTGTCGGGGAGGACCACCACGGTGAAATCCTCGGGCGCGGAGGGCTGCGCCGACAGCGGGCACGGGACCGTGACGGAAAGGAGGATGCCGGCGGCGACGAGGGCGGAGAGACGGCTGCAGTCGAACCGTGCCTCGCGTGTCTGAAAGGCGCGGCGGTTCGTCTCCCGCCTGTCATGAAGACGCATACACCGCCCCATGCCGCCACCCTCCGCCGGTTGCGCCGAGAAGCTCGCATCCCGCCGCATGCCAGGACGGTAGTGTAGCACGCCGCGGGCCCCAATTCAAACGGTGCGTGCGCCGGGGCGACGTTGACAATTCAAGCGCCCCCGGCACCCCCGGAGCGTGCGCGGATCGAAATCGATCCGATTCCGGCATCTCGCGGCCGAGCGCCATTTCGTTTCGACCCCGATTTCGATGCGTCCGACCGCTCAGGGGGCTATCGTGACGGAGGTCGAACCGAGCGGTCCGCCCGAGACGATCACCAGGTCGCCGGGGGTGAGGAACCGTCCGCTCCGCCCAGCCATCCCGATCAAAAGGGAGAGCCTCGCGAACCGGTCGATTCCGAGCAGATCCGCGAGCGTTCGTTTCCATTTCGGCACCCGCAGCGCCACGCCTTCGGGCGTTCCGGTGAGCACCAGGTCCCCCGCGCCCGGGAGGTCGTCGGGGAAACGGGCGGCGATGCCGCGCAGCATCTGCCTCGGCGTGTAGAGGAGGCGGGCGGTCGTCTCCCGCTGCCGCACTTCGCCGTTCACCTCAGCGGTGAGCGTCACGCACGGGACCGCGTCGAGGGTCGGCGCGTCGGGGACCCAGATCCACGGTCCGACCGGCAGGAAGCCGGGGAAGCTTTTCGACGCGCCCCAGTAGTCGTCCCGGTCGGGCCGGCCCTCTCCCAGCGCCGCGACGGAGCGGGCGGAGAGGTCGTTGGCGACGAAAAAGCCGATCCGCGGGGCGTAGGACGGCTCCTCGATCCTCCGCCAGTCCACCTCCTCCAGCAAGACGAAGGCGAGTTCAGCCTCGTAGTCGAGCAGCGCCGGGAGATCCTTGATCCTTCTCGCCGCCTCCCGCCCGAGCCCCGGCTCGAGCTGATCGAGCGCCTCGACGAGCAGGGGCATGGACGGTACGCGCACCGGCAGCCCCTCCGCGTTGAGCGATCCGGGGCTCTTTTTGAAGATGGGGGGCTGCGCCTCCGCGTCGGTGCGCGCGCCGGTCTCCCCGGCGTGGCCGGCGTAGGAGAGACCGATACCGTAGATTCGCGCCGGGCAAAGCGCGGCGGGCAGGAGGCGGCCGTGGCGCGCGTCGATATCGATGCAGCCGATCGCGGGGGGGCGCGCGGGGGGCGTCGCGCACCCCGCGGCGAACGCCGCCACGGCGACCGTCGCTGTACGCATCGCGCCGCGCACCGGCCATCCCTCCCGTTTGAGTCCGTTGCCGCGGGGAGAAGGGGCGGGCCCGAAATCCCGCGACGGGTCCCGTTTCGCCCGCGCGCCCCGGCTGGGACGGGGCGTGCGGCGCCTCCCCAATTATGGTATCATCTCCCGTGTGACAAGGAAAACAGGCTGCAAGGGGGGCGGGCGATGCAGATCGTGACGCGATTCCACAAAAAGCTGTGCACGTTGAAGAAGCAGGATGTGAAGGTAAACTACGAGGGGGTGCGGGAGCGCGGCAACCCGAACGTGAACTGGCAGCCGACGGAGTGTCTCGGACTCACCGAGGAGTGCGTCGAGGCGAAATGCAGGTTCACGAAGAAGCCGGGGGCGAACAAAAACTACCTGCGGTGACAAGGGGCCGTCCCCCCCGTCTCTCGCGGGAGGCGGGCGCGGGCGGGTCGCACGGACGCCGCACAACGGAGCCGCGCCTGCAGCGCGGCGAAAGGGGTACGGGCAGATGAAATCGCTCGCGATCGCGTTCATCCTCGCCGGCGCCGTGCTGGCGGGCGGCTGCCGGACCGTGAGCCTGTGCAAGTCGGTGGCGCACAACCAGTACAAGACCGTCCAGGGTGTCAGATACTCCGACAGTCTCGTCACGGACGACGGGAAATCGCGCCTGACGAGGACCATCGAGTGAACGGGGAGAGGCCGTCGATGCGTCCGGTGCGCCGCGCGCTCATAAGCGTCCATGACAAGCGGGGCGTCGCAGAGTTCGCGCGCGGCCTCGCCGGACTCGGTGTCTCCGTCATCTCCACCGGCGGGACCGCCCGGCACCTGCGCGCCGCGGGCGTTTGTGTCACGGAGGTGTCCGATTTTACGGGCGTTGCGGAGACGCTCGGCGGGCGCGTGAAGACCCTGCATCCGAAGCTGCACGCGGGGATACTCGCCTGCAGGGACAGCGAGGCGCACCGCCTCGAGATGGAGCGCGCGGGGTGGAAGTCGATCGACCTCGTGGCGGTCAACCTTCCCCCGGCGCCGCCCGCGGAGGGGATCGACCTCCACGCCCTGCTCGAAACCGTTGACATCGGCGGCCCGGCGCTCCTGCGGGCCGCGGCGAAGAACTGCCGCGACGTGGTTGTGGTCTGCTCCCCGGCGCGGTACGGCATCGTGCTCGAGGAGCTCGTTGCGGGAGACGGCACGGTGCCGGACGGGTTGCGGGTGCGGCTGGCGCGCGAGGCGTTCGAGGCGACCGCCTGCTACGACGCCAGGGTGCAGCGCCTGCTGTACCGGCACACCTCCCCCGCCGCGCACGCCTTCCCGCTCGAGCTTTCGTTCGACAGCGCCAAGAAGGAGGAGCTTCGCTACGGCGAGAATCCGCACCAGCGGGCCGCGATCTACCGGCTGCTCTCCTGCGGCGAGCCGTCGGCGGCGGAGGGGACCCTGCTCTGCGGCAAGGCGCTCTCCTACAACAACTACGTGGATCTCGACGCCGCGCTGGAGATCGTGAAGGAGTTCCAGACGCCCGCCTGCGCGATCGTCAAGCACGGCAATCCGTGCGGAGTCGCGATCGCGGAGCGGCTGCTGGAGGCGTACCGGAGGGCGCGGGCGACGGATCCGGAGTCGGCGTTCGGCGGCATCGTCGGTTTCGGAGGCGAGGTGGACGAGGAGCTCGCGGCGGAGCTCGCCTCGACGTTCCTGGAGTGCGTCGTCGCGCCGTCGTTCACCGCCGCGGCGCGCCGGGCGCTGGGGGAGAAGAAAAACCTCCGCCTCCTCGAGGTGCCCTCCCTGGCCGGGTGGACCGGCAGGCACGCGGCCGGGGATGCGGGGTTTGAGGTGCGCTCGATCACCGGCGGCCTGCTCCTGCAGGATCGGGACACCGGCTCGGTGGGCCTGGGGGACCTCCGGCAGGTGACGGAGGCCAGGCCGACGATCGCGGAGTCGCGCTCGATCCTCTTCGCATGGGCCGTCGTGAGGCATGTCCGGTCGAACGCGATCGTGATCGCCGGGGACGGCGAGACCGTGGGGATCGGCGCGGGGCAGATGAGCAGGGTGGACGCCGCGCGGCTCGCCATACTCAAGGCCCGGAAACCGATCGCCGGGTGCGTGGCCGCCTCGGACGGTTTCTTCCCGTTCCGTGACGCCGTGGACGAGCTGGCGCGCGCGGGGGTGCGGACGCTCGTGCAGCCGGGCGGCTCCCGGATGGACCCGGAGGTCATCAAGGCCTGCGACGAGCTCGGGGTGGCGATGGTGTTCACGGGGATGCGGTGCTTCAGACACTGAATTCCAAGGCCGGACGGGGCGCGGGGATGACCGCGACGAGGATCATCGAACTCTCCGGCGGCGCGTCGGATGCGGAAGCCCTCGCCGAGGCGGCGGCGGCGCTCGGGGAAGGCAAGACGGTCGTGTTCCCGACGGAGACCGTCTACGGGCTCGGGTGCTGCGCGTCGATGCCGGAGGCGGTGCGCCGCGTCTACGAGATCAAGGGGCGGGCGTGGGGGAAGCCGCTCGCCGCGTATGTCGTCTCCGTCGCGGAGGCGGTCCGCTACGGGGTCGTCTTCTCCGAGGAGGCGCGCCGGCTTGCGGAACGATTCTGGCCGGGCCCGCTGACGCTGCTCCTCCCGGACGCCGGAGGAAACCGCGTCGGCTTCCGCTGCCCCGGCGATCCCCGGGCGCTCGCCCTGATCCGGCGGGCGGGCGTGCCGGTGGCGGGAACGAGCGCGAACAGGAGCGGGGAGGCGCCGCCGGCGGACGGGGCCGAGGCGGTGCGCCTGATGGACGGACTCGCCGACCTGGTGCTGGCGGCGGGACCCGCGCGCCTCGGACGGGAGTCCTCGATCGTCGATCTCGCGGGGCCGGAACCCCGCTTGGTCCGGGAGGGGGCGGTCGGGTGTGGTGAGATCGAGGAGGCGCTGGGACGGCCGCTCCTGCGCGGGGACGCGGACGATCGCGCCGGGGCGGCGGGGCGACGGCGAAAGGGCAGGGCATGAGGATTTCGCTCGGGAGCGATCACGGGGGGTACGAGGTGAAGGAGGCGCTGAAACGGCGCCTCGGGGAAGCGGGGCACACGGTAATCGATTTCGGCTGCGCCGGGACCGACCCGGCGGACTATCCCGAGTACGGCGCGCGCGCCGCGCGGGCGGTCGCATCAGGCGACTGCGCGCGGGGGATCCTCGTCTGCAAGAGCGGGATCGGGATGTCGATGGTGGGCAACAAGATCCCAGGGGTGCGCGCGGCGTTGTGCCTCGACGAGGAGATGGCCGAGTCGAGCAGGCGGCACAACGATGCGAACGTGCTCGCCCTCGCGGCGAACCGTACCGGCCCCGCGGAGGCGATCAGGATCGCGGAGCGGTGGCTCGCGGCGCCGTTCGAGGGGGGCCGCCACGCGCGGCGCGTGGCGGCGATGACGGGGCTGGAGAAGGAGCGGTGCGGTCGCTGACAGGCGCCCGCCTCGCGCGCCGCCGGGCGGGGATAGACGCGGATCGAGAAGGGGATAACGTTCCCGCGCATCGGGAGGCGTTCGTCGGCCGTGCGGGCGGAGAGGCGCCGCAGGGCGGGGACGGGACGGGAGGGGAGACGTGCGACTGGAGAACCTGAGAAGAACCGACCCCGAGGTGTGCGACGCGGTCGAGAACGAGATGCGGCGGCAGTCCGACGAGATCGAGCTGATCGCCTCGGAGAACTTCACGAGCGCCGCGGTGCTGGAGGCGGCCGGCTCGGTGCTGACGAACAAGTACGCCGAGGGGTACCCGGCGCAGCGATACTACGACGGCTGCGAGAACGTGGATCGCGTCGAGGAGCTCGCCCGTGCACGTGCAATCGCGCTCTTCGGCGCCGAGCATGCGAACGTCCAGCCGCACTCGGGCACGCAGGCGAATATGGCGGTCTACTTCACCGTGCTCTCCCCCGGGGACGCGATCCTCTCCATGGACCTCGCCCACGGCGGGCACCTCTCGATGGGGCACCGGGTCAACTTCTCGGGCAGGCTGTACCGGATCCACTCGTACGGGGTGCGCCGGGACACCGAGCGGATAGACTACGAAGAGGTCGCGCGGCTGGCCGCCGCCGTGAAACCGAAACTCCTGATCGCGGGGGCGAGCGCCTATCCGCGGCTGATCGACTACGCCCGCTTCGCCGAGATCGCGCGCGGTTCGGGCGCGCTGCTGATGGTGGACATGGCGCACGTGGCGGGACTCGTGGCGGCGGGGTGCCACCCGTCGCCGGTCCCCCACGCGGACTTCGTGACCAGCACGACGCACAAGACGCTCCGCGGGCCGCGGGGCGGGCTGGTGCTGTGCCGCGCCCGTTTCGCCCGCGATCTCGATCGCGCGGTCTTCCCGGGCATGCAGGGCGGCCCGCTGATGCACCTGATCGCCGCCAAGGCCGTGGCGCTGAAGGAGGCGCAGGGAGAGGCGTTCGCCGCCTACCAGCGGCAGGTCGTCAAGAACGCGGCGGCGCTCGCCGCGGCGCTCGCCTCCCGTGGCTTCAGGATCGTCTCCGGGGGCACCGACAATCACCTGATGCTGGTGGACCTCACCCCGCGGGGCCTCACCGGGAAGGAGGCCTCGGACGCCCTCCACGCGGGCGGGATCACGGTCAACAAGAACATGATCCCGTTCGACACGCGCACGCCGTTCGTCACGAGCGGAATCAGGATCGGGACGCCGGCGGTCACGACGCGCGGGATGCGGGAGGGGGAGATGGAGCGCATCGCGGAACTGATCGAGCGGGCGTTGCAGGGGATCGGCGATCCGGCCGCGGCGGTCGCGGTGCGGAAAAGGGTCGCGGCACTGTGCGGTGCGTTTCCGCTGCCGTACGGCGGGAAGCGGGGGTGACGGAGGGACGGCCATGCGGCTCGTATTGGTTGCGGCGGTCGTGTGCGCGGCGATTTCGCCGGCGCGGGCGGAGGAGACGATCAGCGGGGACGCCTTCAAGGCATTCAGCGCATCCCCGGAGCGGTACCTGTTGCGCACGGTGGTTTTGGAGGACACTTTCGAGAGGATCGAGCGGGGCTTCAGCCGCATCGAGACGCAGAACTACTTCACGAACGACCGATACGTGAAGTTCTTGCTCGGGCAATCCCCATACCCGTGCATCGGGCTGCGGACCCAGGCGGTGGAATCGGGCCTCGACGTCTGCGGACGCGGCGACCTGGTGAGGGTCCGCGGCCACCTGGTCAAGATCACGGAGAGCCGGCTGGTGGGGCGGGTCCGGGAGGGGGGGGCGGGCTGGCATAAAAACGATTACGTCTACGTCGCCGGACCGCTCCAGAGCGACTACTACTTCAGCGTCGGCAGCGTCGAGAAGGGGTGGGGGGGGCAGGACCCGTCGGCGGAGATGTACGCGGAGGGGATGAACCTCCGCGAGACGCACTACGCCGAGGTCCCGGCGGCGAAGGTCAACGTCGCCCCGGGGGCGCTCGTGGAGCGCGCGATATGGTTCTCCGCCCCGTACGGCGGCATCGTCGACGATTTCAGCGAGCTTGAAACCGCCGCGGGGATGGACGCCGCCACAACGATCAAATTCGCGCTTGCGGGGATCGCGATGCCGGGCTACACGGCCAAGAGCGACGCGACGTCGGAGGGGTTGAACGGGGTCCCCGTCGGCACGCCGGTCCGCGTCTACGGCCGCATCAGGACCAAGGAGACCGGGAAGGGGATGCTGGTCGGGTTTCTCCTCGACCGGATGACCAGGCCCGCTCCGCTCGCCGAGGCGACCGCAGCCCCGGCGAAGCCGTAGCGCGCGCCGCGCGGGGGGATGGACGCCGCGCCCGGCTCAGTCCCCCGCCGCGTCCTCTTCGCTGTCGAGGTAGTCCACCTTCCGCGCCTGCTCGTGGAGCCGGCGGTTCCACTCCGCGAGGAAACGCCCCTCCTCCTCGCGGCGGGCCCGGTCCCGGAAGCGCGCCATCCCTTTCGCGATCTCCTCTTCTGTGGGCTCCTCGCGCGAGACGAGGGCGAAGAGGCAGGATCCGTTCGCCGTATCGAGGACGGGACCGAGCTCGCCGGGCTTCAGGGCGGCGGCCGCCGCCGCGATCGCGGGCTCCGCGCCGAGCCCCTCGACAGGGCCGCGGGCGGTGAACGTCCCGGACTCCTCCGTTTTGATCGAGAGTTCGCCGCAGGCGGCGGCGAAGTCGAGCTGCTTCTCCGCCATCCGCTTCTGCACCTCGCCGTGCAGCCGCGCCGCTTCCTCGCGGGCCTTCAGGCGCCCCTTCTCCGCAGTCAGATCGGCGACGATGCGGGTGCGCACCTCCTCGAGCGGGAGGGTTCTGGCCGCGATCCTCTCCTTCGGGACGACGACGCAGTAGCCCCTGCCCGGCAGCTCGACGATATCGCTGAACGCGCCGACCTCCGTATCGAACGCGGCCTTCGAGAAGTCCATGCTCGGGCCGATCTCCTTCACGACCTCGCCCTCGGCGAACGGGCCGATCTCCATCAGCTCGAGGGATTTGGCCCGCGCGACCGCCTCGAGATCAGGGGTGTCCACGAGGGCGAGCGACGCGTCGACAACGCGGCGGTACGCCTTCTCCTTCTCCTCAGCCGCAAGACGTTCCTTCTTGTCGCGCTGGAGGCGGGAGCGGATGCGGTCCCGGACCTCGTCGAGCGGTTTGGTCCCCGGCTCCTGCGTCTCGTCGACCGCGATGAGGTGGAGCCCCTGCGCCGTCCTCACCGGACCGCCGAAGGCGCCCGCCTCCAGTGCAAACAGCGCGTCCGAGAGCTCCTTCGGCATCTCATGTCGCTCGACGAAACCGAGGTCGCCCCCCTTCGAGGCGGTCTTCTCGTCGGCGGAGTGCCTCTTGGCGAGCTTCGCGAAGGCGCCGCCCGCACGGAGCTTCTCCAGGACCTTCTCCGCCTTCTCCGCGGCCTTCTTCTCGGCCTCGGCGGGGTCCTTCCCCTCGATCTTGAAGAGGATCTGCCGGGCCTTCAGCCGTTTCCCGTGGGCGAACTCCTCCGGGTGGGCGTCGTAGTAGGCACGCACCTCCTCGTCGGTCACCGCGGGCTCCTCGGCGGAAACGGCCCACGGCGCCATCAGGCAGCGTACCGCGACCTTCGTCGGCGTCTTGAACTCCGCGAGGCGCGCCTCGTACCGTTCCCGCACCTCCTCGTCGGAGACGGCCACCGACTTCTCCGCCTGCGCCGCCTCCATGAGGGCGAACCGTATCCGCAGCCTCGTTTCGGCCTCCCGGTACCGCCGGGCGATCTCGGGGTCGGGGAGCCACGCCGACAGCATCGCGAGCTCGCTCATCTTCCGGATCATCATACTCTCCCTGAGCCAGCCCTCGTAGAGATCGGCCGGCACCCCGGCGATGTTCCGGATGAGGCTTTCGTAGCGCGCGGGGTCGAACGCCCCGTCCCCTCCGAACTGGGTCCTGACCGCCCGGGCGAGCTCGCCGTCCGAGACGCTGATCCCCCGCCTGCGGGCCTCCGTGAGGTAGATGAGCCGCTCCCAGGCCATTTGGCGAGCCCGGGCGGCGTCGAGCGGGAAGCCGGACAACTTGCCGGTGACGACGGTCGCCATGTAGGCGTCGTTGAATTCCTCCCGTGAAACGGGCCGCCCGAAGAGTTCGCCCGCGGGGCGCCCCTCTCCGCCGGAGCGGAGGCGTACGCCGACCCCCCACGGGATGAAGGTGACGATGACCACCACGACGAGCACCCACAGGATGGCCTTCATCCTGCGGCGGAAGAACGCGAGCATGCGGCACACCTGCCTTTCCCTCGTTACCGGCGAACGCACATTATAGCCGCAGGAGCGACTTGCCGGCAATGCGGAAAACGGCTGCGAACCGCCGTTCCCGCGCGCGCGGCAGATCGCGGTGGAGAGGCGGGGGAACGGGTGCTATACTACCCGCCGACACCGCGGCCGTGGGCCGCTTCGAGGAGGATCGGATGGCGAGACTGTGTGCGGCGGCGCTGGCCCTGGCGCTGTGGGCAATGGCAGGGTCGGGGGGGGCGGTGGAGCCGGTGAAGGAGATCCGGGCGGGCTTCGTCTACGTGGCGCCGGTCGGCGACGCGGGCTGGAATTGGGCGCACGACGAGGGGAGGAAGGGGCTCGAGAAGCTCCCGTTCGTCTCCAGGACCCGTTTCGTGGAGAACGTGCGGGAGGGGGCCGACGCCACGCGCGTGATGACCCAGTTCGCCGAGATGGGATTCAACCTGATCTTCGCGACGAGCTACGGCTATATGGACCCGTGCGCGGAGGTGGCCGCGAAATACCCGAACGCCTTCTTCCTGCACTGCTCGGGCTCGAGGCGTTCCGCCAATATGACCAGCTACTTCGGCCGGATGTACCAGGCGCGCTACCTCACCGGGATCGTCGCGGGGAAGATGACGAAACGCGACCAGATCGGCTACGTCGCCGCGCACCCGATCCCCGAGGTGATCCGCGGCATCAACGCCTTCACGCTCGGCGTCCGGTCGGTCAACCCGAAGGCGAAGGTGCGGGTCGTCTGGACCTACACCTGGTTCGACCCGGCGCGCGAGAAGCAGGCCGCCGAGAGCCTCATCGAGGTCGGGGCGGACGTGATCGCCCAGCACCAGGACTCCGCCGGCCCGCAGCAGGCGGCCCAGGAGAAGGGGGTCTGGAGCATCGGCTACAACACCGACCAGAGCCGGTTCGCGCCGAAGGCGCACCTCACCTCGGCGGTCTGGAACTGGGGCCCCCTCTACACGAAGATCGCGACGGAGCTTCACGAGGGGAGATGGACGAACGAGCCGGTCTGGTGGGGGATCGAGACCGGGATCGTGGACATCGCCCCGCTCGGGCCGATGGTCCCCGACGAGGTGCGGACGCTCGTCGCGAAGAGGAAGCGGGAGATCGCGGAGAAGCGGCTCGTGGTCTTTCGCGGCCCGGTAAGGGACCAGGGGGGGCGGACGGCGATCCCCGAGGGGAAGACGCTCGACGACGCGGAGCTCCAGGCGATGAACTGGTTCGTGGAGGGGGTGGAGGGGAAGGCGCCGAGGTAGGATCTTCCCGGACGCGGCGAGACGGCCCGCGGAAATGATCCATGAGGCGTTCACGGTTCACCTCTCCGCCGCGGAGGGCGAAGGGTATTCCTTCGGGGAAGGCGCGCATTCGGTATGAGGAACGGGGACGGATCCATCGACGCCCTCGCGGTGCGGATGCGCGGCATCCGGAAGCGTTTCCCCGGCGTGGCGGCCGCGGACGGCGTCGACTTCGATCTGCGCCGCGGCGAGATCCACACCCTCCTCGGGGAGAACGGGGCCGGCAAATCCACCCTGATGCAGATCCTCTCCGGCCTCTACCGCCCCGACGCCGGGGAGATCGAGATCGACGGGCGTCCTGTGGCGATCCGTTCGCCGCGAAACGCCCTCGCCCTCGGCATCGGGATGCTCCACCAGCACAGCATGCTCATCCCGCGCCACACGGTGGCCGAGAACGCGGCGCTCCTGATGCCCGACCTTTCGTTCCTCTACCGCGCGCGCGAGATCGAGCGGCGCGTCGCGGAGACGGCGCAACGCTACGGTTTCGCGGTGGACCCGGGCGCCCCCGCCTGGCAGCTCTCGGTCGGCGAGCAGCAGCGGGCCGAGATCGTCGCGCTCCTGCTCAGGCGGGCGCGTATCCTCATCCTGGATGAGCCGACGGCGGTGCTCGCCCCGGCCGAGATCCGCTCCCTGTTCGCCGTGATGCGCGGCCTCGCCGCGGAGGGGCGTTCGATCGTCTTCATCTCGCACAAGCTCGACGAGGTGATGGAGATCTCCGACCGGATCACCGTGCTCAGGAAGGGACGGCGGGTCGCGGTGCTCGATCGGGCGGCGACGAGCGAGAGGGCGCTCGCCCGCCTGATGGTGGGGCGGGGATGCGACGCACCCGCTCCCGCGGCCGCGCGGACGGGGGGGCTGCCGGTGGTCGAACTCAGGGGGATCGAGGCGTTCGGCGACCGCGGCGCCCCCGCCCTGCGCGGGGTCGACCTCGACCTGCGGTGCGGGGAGATCCTCGGCATCGCGGGGGTCTCCGGCAACGGGCAGCGTGAGCTCGAGCAGGTGCTCACCGGCCTGCGGAAGCCCTCGGCGGGACGGTACAGGCTGCTCGGGAGGGAGATGTCGGCGGCCTCCCCCGCGGCGATCATCGCCCGCGGGCTCGCCTGCATCCCCGGCGACCGGAGCAGGGTCGGCACCGCCGCGGGGCTCGGCGCGGTCGAGAACCTCATCCTGAAGCGCCGCCGCCTGCCCCCGGTCGGGGCGGGGATCCTGCTGCGGGCCGGCGAGGCCGAGGAGTGGGCGCGGGAACTCATCGAGCGCTACTCGATCTCCGTCCCCGATCTGCGCCTCCCCGTCCGGCTGCTTTCGGGCGGGAACCTTCAAAAGATCGTCCTCGCCCGGGAGCTCGCGTCCGGGCCGCGGGCCCTCCTCGCGGTCCACCCGACGCGGGGTCTCGACATCGGGGCGGCCGGGGAGGTCCGCGCCGCCCTCCTGACGATGCGGGACTGCGGGGCGGCGGTGCTGCTCATATCCGAGGACCTCGACGAAATCCTCGCCCTCGGCGACAGGGTGGCGGTGATGCACCGGGGGAGGCTGAGCGGGGCGATGCGGCGGGGGGAGGCACACCGAGAGACCATCGGCCTCCTGATGACGGGGCAGGGGCCCGGGGCGGAGCGGGTGGAGGCGGAAGGATGATAGTGCCCGCGCTCGAGAAGCGGCTTCAGGCGACGCGGCCTTTGCGCGCCGCGGTCACGCTCGGCTCGCTCGCCCTCGCGCTGCTTCTGGGCGGCGCCGTGATCGCGGCGGTCGGCGTCAACCCCCTCGACGCCTACGCCGCGCTCTGCAGGGGGGCGTTCGGGACCCGCTACGGCCTCGCGGAGACGACGGTCAAGGCGATCCCGCTCCTCTTCTGCGGCCTGAGCGTCTCGCTGGCGCTCCGGATGCGGCTCTGGAACATCGGGGCGGAGGGACAGTACGTGGCCGGGGCGCTCGCCGCCTCCCTCGTCGCGCTCGGCATCCCCGGCTTCGGCCGCCCCGCCTACTTCGTCCTGATGCTCCTGGCCTCGTTCGCCGCCGGGGCGCTCTGGGGCGCGGTCCCGGGCCTGCTCCGCGCGCGCCTGAACGTGAGCGAGATCATCACCACGCTTCTGTTGAACTGGGTGGCGATCTACCTCGTCCAGTTCTTCGTCTACGGCCCCCTCCGCGGGGCGGACGGATTTCCGTTCACGAGCCCGTTTCCTCCCGCCGCCTGCCTCGCGCAGCTCGGGTGGGGGAGGGTCCACGCCGGAATCTTCCTGGCCGCTGCGGCCGTGCTCGCGCTCCGGTTCGCGCTCGAGAGGACCGTCTGGGGGTACGAGGTCAGGGTGATCGGCGACAGCCCGGAGTGCGCCCGCTACGCCGGGATGGCGATCGGGCGGAACATCGTCGCGGTGATGGCCGCGGCCGGCGGGCTTGCCGGGCTCGCCGGCTTCTGCCAGGTCGCGGGGGTCGAGTGCAGGATCCCGCGCGAAATCTTCGCCCAGTACGGCTACACCGCGATCATCGTCGCCTGGCTCGCGCGGGCGCGCCCGCTCGGCGTGGCGCTGGTCGCGTTTCTCTTCGGGGGGCTCCTCACCGGGGGGGAGATGATCCAGATCGACCTCGGCGTCCCGATATCGGCGATCAACATCCTCACCGGGTCGATCCTCTTCTTCCTTCTCGCCGGGGATCTGTTCCTGGACTATCGGGTCGTCATGCGGAGAGCCGTCTCGTCGCGGGGGGGGGCGGATGGATAGCGGGCTCGGCTTCGTCCAGGCGGTGCTCGCGGCGGCGGTGGACCAGGGCGCGCCGCTGCTGCTCGTCGCGCTCGGCGAGATCATCTCCGAGCGCGCCGGGGTGCTGAACCTCGGCGCCGAGGGGATGATGCTGATGGGGGCGGTCTGCGGCTTCGCGGCGTGCGGCGCGGGGTCGAGCCTCCTCGCGGGCGTCGCGGCGGCGATGCTCGCCGGGGGGCTGTTCAGCCTCGCCCACGCCGTCCTCTCGGTGACGTTCAGGGCCAACCAGATCGTGAGCGGCCTCGCCCTCTCCATCCTGGGCCTGGGCCTCTCCTCGTTCATCGGGGAGCGGATGGACCTGATCCTGCAGCCCGCGGCGCTCGGCTTCACCGCGATCGAGATCCCCCTCCTGTCGCGGCTGCCGTTTCTCGGCCCGGCGCTCTTCCGACAGAACCTTCTCGCCTACGCGGCCTACGCCCTCGCCCCCGCGACCTGGTTTTTCCTCTTCAGGACGCGGCTCGGCCTGTGCATCCGCGCGGTCGGGGAGAGCCCGGCGACGGCGGACGTGACGGGGGTGCGGGTCGCCGCCGTGCGGTACCTCTGCGTGACGCTCGGCGGGATCCTCGCCGGGCTCGGCGGGGCGTACCTCTCGCTCGCCCTATCCCCGGGATGGAAGGAGCAGATGACCGCGGGGCGCGGCTGGGTGGCGCTCGCCCTCGTGATATTCGGCGCCTGGCATCCCGGCAGGGCGGCGCTCGGGGCGCTGCTCTTCGGGGCGCTCTACTCGCTCGACACGAGGATGCAGGCGCGCGGGACCGTCATCCCGGTGCAGTTCCTCCAGATGATCCCGTACATCGGCACGATCGTCTTTCTCTCGGTCGCCCAGCGGGGGTCGTCGCGGCGCGCGGCATCCGCGCCGGAGGCGCTGGGGAGGCCGTACTTCAGGGAGGAGAAGGAGTAGCCGCGGGGGGCGAACGACAGGAAGGGGCGAATCAGGGACCGCAGAGCCTTTTGAGGCCGGCCTTCGTCTCGGCCGCCGCGACGCCGCTCAGCAAAACGAGCGAGACGAGGTTCGGGACGGCCATCAGGGCGTTGGCGATGTCCGCGAACGCCCAGACCGACGGGATGGAGAGGACCGATCCCGCCATCACCGCGGCGACCCAGATCCTTCGATACGGTTCGATCGCGCGGGCGCCGAGGAGGTACTCGATCGCCTTCTCCCCGTAGTAGCACCAGCCGAAGATGGTCGAGGCGACGAAGGTGCACAGCCCCACCGCGAGCACCGTCGGGCCGACACGGGGGATGCCGGCGAACGCCGCGGAGGTGAGCGCGGCGCCCTGCAGTCCGCTCGTCCACGCGCCGGAGTTCACCAGCACGAGCCCCGTCATGGCGCAGACCACCACCGTGTCCCAGAACGTCCCGGTCATCGAGATGAGCGCCTGGTCGATCGGCGTGCGGCTCCTGGCAGCCGCGGCGACAATCGGGGCGCTCCCCATCCCCGATTCGTTCGAGAAGAGCCCCCGGGCGATCCCGTAGCGGACCGCGTCCCGCACCCCGGCGCCGACAAATCCCCCGAGCGCCGCCTGCCCCGTGAAGGCGCTCCGAAAAATCAAGGCGATCGTCCCCGGGATGCCGCGCGCCCCCGCGAGCAGGAGCGCCGCGCAGCCGAGGATGTAGAAAACCGCCATGAACGGCACCAGGAGGCTGCAGACCCGCGCGATGGACCTGATGCCGCGGATCATCACCAGCGCCGTGCAGGCCGTCAGCGCGGCGCCGGTGAGCCACGGGGAGACGCCGAAGCTGTCGCGCAGCATCGTCGCGATCGAGTTCGCCTGCACCATGTTGCCGATGCCGAAGGCGGCCGTCGCCGTGAGGGCGGCGAAGACCAGCCCGAGCCACCGGCAGCCGAGCCCCTTCTCGAGGACGTACATCGGCCCGCCCGCCATGGAACCGTCCTCCGTCGTGACGCGGTACTTCACGGAGAGCAGCGCCTCCGCGTACTTCGTGGCGATGCCGAAGAGGCCGGTGAGCCACATCCAGAGGACCGCCCCGGGCCCGCCGGCGCCGACCACCGTGGCGACGCCGACGATGTTGCCGGCGCCGATCGTCGCGGCGAGGGCCGTCATCAGGGAGGCGAACTGGCTGATGTCGCCCCGGCCACCGCCCCCGCGGGAAAACGAGAGTCTGATCGCCTTCCAGGTGTGTCGCTGGATGAGGCCGAGCCGGAAGGTGAGGAACAGGTGCGTGCCGAAGAGGAGCGCGAGCATCGGCGGGCCCCAGACCGCGTCGCTGACGCGGGAGAGGAACGGCCCGAGCCGCGCGTGCGCGGCCAGCCATGCGAACAGATCGGCGAAGTCCTGGAGCATGCGCGGGAGTATAGCAGAGGGCGCCGGCAGGGACAAGCGCCGGCGGGAAGGAGCGGCGCCCCCCGGTCAGAGGTAGCTGTGAAGGCCGGGGAGGAGGAAGCTCACCCCGAGGTAGGTGAAGAGCACGAAGAGGAGCCCGGCCACGGAGAAGAGGGCGGTCAGGCGGGCCCGCGAGGCGCCCGTCCGGGGCCTGAGGGAGAGGAAGGCGAGATAGAAGAGCCAGGTGAGAAGCGCCCAGGTCTCCTTGGGGTCCCACCCCCACCAGGTGGTCCACGCCTCGTTGGCCCAGACCGATCCGGTCAAGATCCCGTAGGTGAGGAAGAGGAACCCGAAGCGGATGCAGAGCGTCGCCGACCGTTCCCATCCATCCGCGGGCGTTCCGCGCCGCAGGGCCAACGCGGTGCCGATCCCCGCCGCCGCGCCGGCGGTGAAGCCGGCGTAGCCGAGGAAGCTCGCGGCCACGTGGACGACCAGCCAGTTGCTCCGCAGGGCGGGGACGAGGGGGCGGATCGAGGGGTCGAGGGTGGATGCGCCGGCGAGACAGGCGGCGCAGACGAACGGCGCCAGCGCCGCGGGCTCCCGCATCCGCCGGGGGACGAGGAGCGCAAAGGCCACGGCCCACGATGCCCAGGCGAGAAAGACGGCGGTCTCGTAGAGGGTGGTCAGGGGGGCGTGCCCCGCGTGCATCCACCTGAGAACGATGCCGAGCGAGAGGGCCGCGAAGCCGCCGGTCGCCGCCGAGATCGAGATCCGGTACAGGGAGGCGGGTCTCCCCAGCAGGTACAGGACGCCCGCGACGCAGGCGGCCAGGTAGAGCGCCAGGGCGGCGTTGATCAGCGCGGGGTCCATGCGTCCTCCTCCCCGGGGCCGCCGCGCGCCGTCCAGAGCGTGACGCCGAGGGCGAGCAGGGCGAAGCCGCAGTAGACGAGCGGGACGCCCGGGTCGCGCACGAACTCGAGCCCGCTCCACTGCCATCCTGTGCGGTCGTACGTCGACTGGTAGACTTTCCAGCCGCCGATCCTGAGCGGGCGGTTGACCTCGATCCTCCCCTTCGCCGCCGGGGCGCCGTCTCGGAGGATGGTGACCTCCGACGCGTACGATTGCACCCGCTCGGAGCCGCGGTCCAGGAAGACGATGCGCCCGCTCCGCAGGGTCCGGCTCAGCCCCAGGGGAGGGAAGCCGGGGAAGCGGGCGAGCAGCCAGCCGCGTTCCGTCTCCCCGCCCGCGCGCACCTCGACCTCGAGCGCCGGATTGTTGGGGGAGGCGCTCCGCTCGACGATCTCCCCCGACGCGGCCACCTTGAAGTCGGGGATATAGCGCAGGGGGAGGACCCGCAGCCCCTCCGGACCGGTCCATCGCCCGATACGGACCCGGTATAGTTCCATCCCTTCCGCGCCGGGGACGCTGATGCCCAGTTCCAGCGCGCCCCCCGGGTAACGCTCCACGGCGAAACGGTCGAGCCGGAGGGAGAAGCCGGGGTCGAAGCTCCCCCCCTTGCCGTCATCGAACGCGCGGACCTCCTGGCCGGGGTAGAGCTGCACCCGCCCGCGCATCCCCGCCCGGGCGCCCACGAATCCCCCGAGCAGTATGAGCATCGCGCCCAGGCGCATGAGGACGGCCCGGGGCGCCCGGCTGCCTGGCAGGAGGACGCCGAGCAGGAGATTGAGGAAGAGGAGGGCGCAGAGGAGGGAGAAAAGAGGCGAACCGGCGAACGCCGCGGCGCGCGGCGGCGGCAGCAGGGAGCCGGCGGCCGAGAGGAATCCGAGGCAGACGAGGAGCCCCGCGGAGACGCCGGGAGAGGCGCAGAGCACCGGGAACCGTTTCATCGCGCGCCAGGCGCCCTCCCCGCCCCGGTCCGGGCGACTAGAGCGCCCGCATGAAGGCGACCAGATCCTTCTTCTCCTGCGCGCTCAGCTTCAGATCCAGGATCAGATTGAAGAACTCGGCCGTGTCCTCCAGCGTCAGCAAACGCCCGTCGTGCAGGTACGGCGGCGAGTCCTTGATCCCGCGCAGCGGGAAGGTCTTGATCGGCCCCTCGGCGCGGATATACTGCCCGTTGATCATCCGCGGCGCGTAGAAGCGCTCGACCTGGAGGTCGTACATACCGTTGTCGGTGTAGTAGGGGGCCGGGTGGCACTCCGCGCAGCGGCCCTTGCTGAAGAAGACGGCCTCCCCCCTGAGCTCGGACTCGGTGGCCGCGTCCTTCCTCAGCCGCCCGAAGACGTCGAGCTTCGGCGCGGGCGGGAAGTCCAGCAGCGCCTGGAACTCGGCCATGAAGTGGACCTGGCTGCCGCGCTCGAGGATGTTGGCGCCCTTCTTCGTGGCCATCACCGGGTCGCCGTCGAAGTACGCGGCCCGCTGCTCGAACTCGGTAAAATCCTCGACGCTCTTGAGCCCGCGCTGCGACCCGAAGAGGCGCTGGATATTGACGCCGCGCAGCGACGGGACGTCGAGCCTGCTCCGGTGGCTCTGCGGCCGGATGTCGCCCACGAGGTGCGTGGCGGCGACGGTATGGCCGTTGGCGTGGCAGTCGAAGCAGGTCACGCCGAGGCTCGGCTTCTCGGATTTGCGGTCCTCGGTCGCGTTGAACTGCTGCTGCGGGAACTGCGTCACGAGGAGCCGCAGCCCCTCGAGCTGCTTGGGGTTCAACAGCCCGTTGAAGAGGATATGGTAGTTGTCGATGGTGACGTTGCGCCCCTGCGAGACATCGCCCATGCCCTTGTGCGTGGTGAGGTACATCGGGGCCGGAAACTCGGGGAGGAAATGCTCCGGCAGGTCGAAGTCCATGTCGAACCGCTTCAGCCGGTCGAACTCCTTCAGCACCATCTCCGGGAAGACCATTCCGCCGACCTCATGGACCGGATGGGGGAGCGGGAGGTACGGGAAGACGCCCTTCTCCTTGATCTCCTCCGGGCTCATCGCGGCGAGCGTATCCCAGGTGAGGCCGTTCTTCAGCCTCGCCGTGGGGCCGACGGGGAGCGGTTTCCCCCCCGACATCGTCGCGTCGTCGGCGATATTCTTCGACAGGTCGTAGCGCTCGTTGAGGAGGTCCATCTGGCGTTTCATCCGCGCCGGCTTGGCGGCGATGTCCTTGTGCATCGTCTCCTCGAACGGCTCCGTCACCACCACCGGGGAGTAGCTGGACTCCCACGCGGGTTCGATCCTGGGCCGCGAGGCCTCCTCGGCGGCGAGGAGACCCGCGCAGGCGGGCGCGAAGACGAGACACAGGGCGATCAAAACGGGCGCGGATCTCTTCATCATCTCCTCCTTGACGGCGCGGCCGTCAGACGGCGCAGGCGGCGGCGCGTCTCGCCGTTTCCCGCGCGCGGGCGAACTCCCCGATAGACTCCTCTATCATGGCCCGGGCGTTCCTCATCGCCGCGAGGCGGGCCTGTTTCGGCGCCTCCGCGAGCGCGTCGACGCAGCGCAGCGTATAGAGCGTCACCCCCCCGATCGACGCGACGCGGGGGTCCACGTCAGGCGGGTCGGCGAGATCGACGATGCAGAGGGGCCGGCCCCCCCGTCGTTTCATCGCCTCCCCGATCGTCGCGTACCCTACGACCTGGTGCGGGGCGCCGGTGGCGGCAAGGAGGATATCCGTCTCATCCAGCGCCTTGGAGACGGCGCCGAACGGTATGCACGCGGCGCCGCACTGCCCCGCGACGATGCGCGCGTTCTCCTCGGAGCGCGCGGCGAAGCGGATCGCGCCGCACCCGTTCGCGGCGAGGTTGAGGGCGGCGAGCTTTCCCATCTGCCCCGCGCCGAGGACCAGGGCGCGCGCGCCCTCGAGCGTCCCGAGCCGCCGCCGGACGAGCGTCACCGCGAGCGAGGCGGCGGAACAGACGCCGCGGTCTATGCCGGTCCGCGTCCGGACCCGCTTGGATACGTTCAGGCACTTCTGGAAGAGCCGGTTGAGCACGGGCCCGGTGCAGCCGGCGGCGTGCGCGGCGTGGTATGCCTCCTTCACCTGGGCGACGATCTGCTTCTCCCCGACGATGGATGAGTCGAGGCCGCAGACGACCTCGAAGAGGTGCCGCACCGCGTCCCCCTCCTCGAAGACGGAGATCGACGCCCCCGGCGCGGCCGGGTCGACCCCGTGCGCGAGGCGGAGGTAGTCCGCGATCGGCCCCGGGATCCCGACGCCCTCCTCCAGCGCGGCGTAGATCTCGAAACGCAGGCAGGTGGAGAGGATGACGGCCTCGAGGACGCCGGGTGCGCTCCGCAGGGAGCGGGTCTCGGCGAAAAGAAGCTCCCGGGGGATGAAGATGCGCCCGCCTCGCGGGGAGGAGACGCGCGCCCGCTGTGAAAGGCAGACGATGCGGCGACGCATATCTCATCCCTCCGTGAATAATTCCTTATAGCACAAGATCCCGCCCGGAACAACCGAAATCCTCCGCTATCTTCCCGCACCCTCCCCCGCACATTGAGGCGCCGTGCCGCCGGTTGTAGTACACTACCCGCATGGACCGGACCGTGCACGCCGCGTTACCTCCCTCCCGCGCGGTGTATCTGCGCACCTACGGCTGTCAGATGAACGAACTGGACTCCGAGACGATCGCGGGGCTGTTCGAGCAGGACGGATGGGCGCTCACGGACCTCGAGCGGGAGGCGGATTTCGTCGTGTTCAACACCTGCGCCGTCCGGCAACATGCCGAGGACCGGGTCTGGGGGGCTCTGTTCGCCCTGAAGGAGCGCGCCGCGCGGGAACCGGGTTTCGGGGTGGCCGTCTGCGGCTGCATGGCCCAGGCGCGGGCGGCGGAGATCGCCCGGCGCTGCCCGTGGGTTCGGGTCGTCTGCGGCACGCGGTCGTTCGACCGGCTCCCCGCGCTCGTCGCAGAGGCGGAGCGGGAGGGGAGGACGCTGATCGATGTCGCGACCGACAGGGAGCCGCCGCACGGGTCCCTTCCCCGGAGGCGGGGGGGGCGCCTCAAAGGGTTCGTCGCGGCGATGCGGGGCTGCGGCGCCTACTGCGCCTACTGTATCGTGCCGTACGTGCGGGGGGGGGAGGTCAGTCGGCCGCCCGGGGAGGTCGTCGCGGAGGTGAAACGGCTCGCGCGGGACGGCTGCCGCGAGTTGATGCTGCTGGGGCAGAACGTCAACCGCTACTCCTCCGAACGGGTCTCGTTCGCGGGGCTCCTCAGACGCGTCGGCGCCGTCGAGGGGATCCTCCGCGTCCGTTTCATGACCTCGCACCCGCGGGATTTTCCCGAGGAGCTCATCGACGCGATGGCCGAGACGCCCCGGGTCTGCCCGCACCTCCACCTGCCGCTCCAGTCCGGATCGGACCGGATACTCTCCCTGATGAACCGCGGCTACACGATCGCCCACTACCGCATCCTCGTCGAACGCCTCCGGGAACGGGTGCCCGGCATCGCCGTCACCACCGACCTGATCGCGGGGTTCCCGGGGGAGACGGAGGAGGATTTCAGGGACACCCTCCAGGCGCTGGAGGAGATCCGGTTCGACGACGCGTTCGTCTTTAAATACTCCGACCGCGAGGGGACGCGGGCGGCGCGGATGGGCCCGAAGGTGCCCCCGGAGGAGATCAGGCGGCGGCACGCGGCGATCCTGCGGCTCCAGGGCACCATCAACGCCGAGAAGCACGCCTCGGCGGCGGGCACGGAGGTCGAGGTGCTCGTCGAGGGGGTGAGCCGCCGGAACCCGAACCGCCTCTTCGGCAGGACGGCGGAGAACCGTCGCGTGGTCTTCGCGGGGGGGCGAGGATTGACAGAGAGACTTGTTCGTGTTATAATTACAGATACTACGCCGATCACGCTGATCGGCGATGTCAGGGGGTGAAGAGGATGCCTCCGGTTGCAGTCAAGGACCCGATGCCAGAGAAGACGGTCGTCAAGCTCATCGCCGCCCTGGTGATCTGCATCGTGCTGATCGTGTTCGCCATCCAGAACTTCGGCCACGAGTGCCGGATCAGGCTCTTCTTCTGGAACATCGGGAAGTGGCCGGTCAGCGTCATCATCTTCGTCTCGATCCTGATCGGGGTGCTGATCGCCGTCTGCGAGATCCTCCCGCACGTGATGCGCCTTCGCAGGCGTCTGCAGGATGCCGAGGAAGCGCTGAGGAACGCCGTCGCCGCGCGCGCCGCGCGCGACAGGACCCCGCCGCATCCCTGAACCCCCTCCGTCTCCCCCCTCCGGCCCTGTGGCGAAGCGGCGATTTCTGCTACAATGCCGCCATGCAGCTCACGCCGATGATGCAGCAGTACCGCCGGATCAAGCGCGAGACCCCTCCCTCGATCCTGATGTTCCGCCTCGGCGATTTCTACGAGATGTTCTTCGAGGACGCCGTCACCGCCTCGCGCGTCCTGGGGATCACGCTCACCGGGCGCGAGAGCGGGAAGGGGAACCGGGTCCCGATGTGCGGGGTCCCCTACCACGCGGCGCAGGAGTACATCGCCAAGCTGATCCGCGCCGGGCACAAGGTGGCCGTCTGCGACCAGATCGAGGACCCGTCGCTCGCCAAGGGGCTCGTGAAGCGGGAGGTGACGAGGGTCGTCACGCCCGGGACCGCGCTCGAGGAGGAGCTGCTGGGGGCGGGGAGCAACAACTATCTCGCGGCGATCCACCGCGCGGGGGGCCTCTACGGGCTCTCCTGCCTCGATCTCTCCACCGGCGAGTTCCTCGCGACCGAGCTTTCGTGCGAGGCGGACCTGCTGAACGAGATCGCCCGGCTGTCGCCGAGCGAGTTTTTGCTCCCCCGCGCGCTCGCCGAGGACGCGGCGTTCATGAAGGCGCTCCGGCGGGTGTCGGACAAGCTGGTCAATCCGTGCGACGACTGGCTCTTCGAGCGGGAGGGCGCCTTCCGGCGTCTCCGGGAGCTCTTCCGCACCCAGTCGCTCGACGGCTTCGGCTGCGCCGGGCTCACCGTCGCCGCCTCGGCGGCCGGGGCGGCGGTCCAGTACCTCAAGGACGCCGGGCACGCCTCGCTGGCCCACGTGACGAAGATCGTCCCGTACGCGGCGGACCGCGCGCTGGTGATCGATCTCGCCACCCAGCGCAACCTCGAGCTCGCGCGCAACCTCCGCGACGGTGGGCGCGAGGGGACCCTGCTCGCCGTCCTGGACCGCACCGCGACCGCGATGGGCGCGCGCCTGCTCAAGGGGTGGCTCCTCCGGCCCCTCGCGGACCCGGATGAGATATCGGCCCGCCTCGACGGGGTGGAGGAGCTCGCCGGGAACCCGGCGGCCGCGGCCGCCCTCGCGCGCCTCCTCGCCGACTTCAAGGACACCGAGCGCCTGATCGCCCGGATCGACTGCGGGCGCGCGAACGCGCGCGACCTCCTCTCCCTCGGGCAGTCGCTCGCGCTCCTGCCCGCGCTCGCGGAAACGGTCGCTTCGCTGAAGGCGCCGATCCTCGCCGGCGCCCGGGGCCTTCTCGAGGACGCCGGTGATCTCGCGGCGCTCATCGAGAAGGCGATCGATCCGGCCGCCCCGCTCACAATCCGCGAGGGCGGGATCATCCGCCAGGGGTACGACGCGGCGCTCGACGAGGTCCGGGCCGTCTCCCGCGGGGGCAAGGAGTGGATCGCCGCGCTCCAGAAACGCGAGGCGGAGCGGACCGGGATCAGGTCGCTGAAGGTGGGCTACAACAGGGTCTTCGGCTACTACCTCGAGGTGACGAAGGCCAACCTCGGGATGGTGCCGCCGGACTACGTCCGGAAGCAGACCCTCGTCAACGCCGAACGGTTCGTGACCCCGGAGCTCAAGGAGCACGAGGAGCGGGTGCTCAACGCCGAGGGGAAGGCCGCGGCGATGGAGTACGAGCTGTTCGGCGCGATCCGCGAGCGGGTCGTGGCCGAGACGGAGCGGATCCAGCGGATCGGCCGGGGCGCCGCCCTGTTGGACGTGCTGCAGGCGCTCGCGTCCGTCGCGAAACGCAACAACTACGTCCGCCCCGTCGTCAACGGCGCCGATCTGATAGAGATCGTCGACGGCCGGCACCCGGTGATCGAACTCTCCCTCGCCGGGGAGCGGTTCGTCCCCAACGACACCCTGCTCAACACCGAGACCGATCAGCTTCTCATCATCACCGGCCCGAACATGGCGGGGAAGTCGACCTACATACGGCAGACGGCGCTCATCGTCTTGATGGCGCAGATGGGGAGCTTCGTCCCCGCCGCCCGGGCGACGATCGGCGTCGCCGACCGGATCTTCACGCGCGTGGGGGCCTCCGACGAACTCTCCCGGGGGCAGAGCACCTTCATGGTCGAGATGAACGAGACGGCGAATATCCTCAACAACGCGACCGAGAGGAGCCTGATCGTCCTGGACGAGATCGGGCGGGGGACCAGCACCTTCGACGGCATCAGCATCGCCTGGGCCGTGGCCGAGTACCTGCACAACACGCCGGCGGTGCGGGCCCGCACCCTTTTCGCCACGCACTACCACGAACTCACCGAGCTCCAGATGAACCTCCCCGGGGTGAAGAACTACAACGTCGCCGTCCGGGAGTGGAACGACGAGATCATTTTCCTCAGGAAGATCGTCCCCGGCGGCACCGACAAGAGCTACGGGATCCACGTGGCGCGGCTTGCGGGGCTGCCGGGGAGGGTGATCGAACGGGCCAAGGACATCCTCAACGCCCTCGAGGATGGGTGCATCCGCGAGGAGCGGCTCCCGCAGCCCGAGGAGCAGGCGGGGGGCCCGGCGCCGCCCCGGCAGATGAGCCTCTTCGATGCGCGCCCGAGTCCGATCGCGGAACAGCTCCGGCGGCTGGACCTGGACCGGATGACGCCGTTGGAGGCGATGCACCTCCTCAAACGGCTCAAGGAGATGAACGATGGGTAACATCAGCGTGCTCCCCGAGGCGGTGATCAACAAGATCGCCGCGGGCGAGGTGGTGGAGCGCCCCGCCTCGGTGGTCAAGGAGCTCGTCGAGAACGCCCTCGACGCCGGCGCCTCGCAGGTGGAGGTCGAGATACGCAACGGGGGGAAGTCGCTCGTGCGGGTGCGCGACGACGGGTGCGGGATGGGGCGCGACGACGCCGTCCTCGCGATCGAGCGCCACTCGACGAGCAAGATCGCCGGGGCGGACGACCTCTTCGCCGTCCGCACGATGGGGTTCCGCGGGGAGGCGCTCCCCTCGATCGCGGCCGTCTCGCGGCTCGAGATCGTCACGAAGGAGAAGGGGGCGCTCGCCGGGACCAGGTTTTCGGTCGAGGGGGGGCGCGCCGGGGAGGCGCGCGACGCCGGCGCCCCGGAGGGGACCGAGGTGACGGTCCGCGACCTCTTCTTCAACGTCCCCGCGCGGCGCAAGTTCCTCAAGTCGGAGGCGGCGGAGAACTCCCGCATCGCCGCCGCCCTCACGGCGGAGGCGCTCGCCCGCCCGGGCACCGGGTTCTCCCTGCGCGCCGACGGGGAGGAGCTCCTCAAGGCGCCCCCGGCGGCCTCCCCGCGGGAGAGGATCGCCTCCCTCTTCGGCGCGGAGCTCGCGGCGGCGCTGCTTTCGTTCGAGGCGTCGGCGGGGGGGGCGCGCGTGCGCGGCTTCGTCAGCCCGCCCGGCATCACGCGCGGGAACCGCGCCGTGCAATACCTGTTCGTGAACGGGCGGCCGGTGCAGGACCGGATCCTCTCGTTCGCCGTCTCGGACGCCTGCGACGGGTTCATACCGGCCCGGCGGTACCCGGTCGCGTTCGTCTACCTCGAGATCGAGCCGCGGGAGGTGGACGTCAACGTGCACCCGGCCAAGCGGGAGGTGCGTTTCCGTAACGCCGCCCTCGCAAGGGATCTCGTGCGCAACGCCGTCTCGCAGGCCCTTGGAGGAACGGGGCGGCCCCGCGCGGCGGGCCCGGCCTTCACCTACGAGTCGCGCGCGCGGGAGGGGGCCGTCGAGCGGGTGCCGGTCGCCGCGGAGGGGGGCGTGCCCCGCCCGCCGGAAACGAGCGCGCGCCCGCCCCTGGGCGCCGAGACGGCCGTTCTGCCGCTCGAGGAGGCCGAACCGGCGCACCGGCTCCGCGTCGTCGGGCAGGTGAAGAACCTCTACGTCGTCTGCGAGGACGCCGACGGCATCGCCGTGGTCGACCAGCACGCCGCACACGAGCGGATACTGTTCGAGAAGGTGATGCGCGCGCGGGAGGAGGGGGGGGGCGAACTCCAGCGGCTCCTCATCCCGTCGATCGTGGAGCTTTCGGCGCACGAGCGGGCGCTCGCCGCGGAGCACCTCGAGGCGTTCCGGTCGCTCGGGATCGGCCTGGAACCGTTCGGGAAACACGCGCTCAAGGTGGACCATCTCCCGGCGTGTCTCGGGGCGGCCGACCCGGAGGCGCTCCTGCGCGACGTGCTGGCCGAGCTCGCGGCGGAGGGGAGGAGCCGGGCGGTCAGGGACGGGGTCGCCGCTGCGGTCGCGGCGAAGGTCTGCCGCGCCGCCGTGAAACGGCGGGATCCGTTGCGGGGCGAGGAGCTCCGGCGCCTCGTGGACGACCTGATGCGCTGCCGCTCGCCGTTTACCTGTCCGCACGGGCGCCCGACCGTCATCCGCATCCCCGCCGCGGAGCTGGACAGGAGGTTCGGGAGGACGTGACGCGTCCGCCGCGGGTGCGGATGATCCCAAGCAGGAAGGATGCGGGGAGGCGGGTGGTGCAGCGGATCTTCGCGGCTACCCGCGGATCGGGAATCGATCCCGAAGGCGTGAAGGACGCCACGGGGCGATTCGGCCCACACGGCGTTTCGGGGTGAAAAGAATGCCCCTCGTGACGAGGGGCATTCGCACGACCTGGTCCTGCGCGCCGCTACTGGAGATCCTTGCAGCAGATCTTGCAGAACGCCGCGCAGCCGGCGGTCTTGGCGGCGTCGGCGGTGGGGAAGCACTTGACATCCTTTCTCGGGAAAAACTTGCAGGCCTTCCGGTGGCATTTCCCGAGGGTCGGCTTTCCGTCCTGCATCCGCTCCCTGCAGCAGAAATCCCCCTCCGCCGCCGGGGCGGCCGCGGGAGCCTCCTTCACCTCTGCGGCCGATTCCGCCGCGGGGGCCTGCGGCTTCTCGGCATCCGGCGCCTCCTGGGCAAAGAGGACGCCGGCGAAGGCGAGAAGGACCATCGCGATCGCGTATCGTTTCACGTTACCTCCTCCGTGGTTGGATGGTGACTACCCGTTTTCCATGGTCCGCCATAGGCAAAAAAATTGCAAGAAGATTCGGGGGCCGCGCGGGGGGCGCGAACCCCTTGATTCCGCCCGGAACCTCTGTTACCCTCCGGCCGTCCATCGGATGCGTTCGACCCCCGGGGATCCTGTGACCGCTCCCGTTCTGTTTCTCGTGGGCCCGACGGCCTCGGGCAAAAGCGATGTCGCCGTCGCGCTCGCCGCGCGCCTCGGCGGGGAGATCGTCTCCGCCGATTCGATGCAGGTCTACCGGGGCCTCGACATCCTCTCCGCCAAGCCCGGCCCCGCCCTGCGGGCGCGCGTCCCCCACCACCTCCTCGACGTCGCCGAACCGTGGGAGCGGTTCGACGCGGCCCGCTACGCCCGCCTGGCGAAGGCGGCGGTGGAGCGGATACGCGGGCGCGGGCGCACGGCGATCGTCGCGGGGGGCGCCGGGATGTACGTGCGCGCCCTGGCCGACGGGCTCTTCGAGGGGGCGGGGCGCGACGACGCCCTCCGGGAGCGCCTCGAGCGGCTCGCCGACGCCTCCGGCGAAGAGGCGCTCCACAGGCGGCTCCAGGCGGTCGACCCCGCGGCCGCCGCGCGGATACACCCGCACGACCGCAGGCGGATCGTCCGCGCCCTGGAGGTGTTCGAGGCGTGCGGGCGTCCGATCTCGTCGCTCCAGAGGGAGTGGGGCAGGGGAGGGGGGAAGGTCGTGCCCGGCGCCGCGTGGTTCAGCCCGACCCTCGCCTGCGCCTGCGTCTTCTTCGGGCTGCGGCGCGGCAGGGAGGATCTCGCCCGGAGGATCGAGGCGCGGACCCGGGCGATGCTCGCGGCGGGGGCCGTCGCGGAGGCCCGGGCCCTCTCCTCCCGAAGCGGCGGGGCGGGCGCGACGATCCTGCAGTCGCTCGGCCTCAAGGAGTTCGCCGGCGTCATCGAGGGGGGGTGCGGAGTCGACGAGGCGGCCGAGACGATCGCGCGGGCGACGCGCGCCTACGCCAGGAGGCAGTACGGCTGGTTCACGCGCGATCCGAGGATCCTCTGGATCGACGTCGCCTCGGACGAGGCGGCCGCGGAGACGGCGGGGCGGATCCTGGGCCGTCTCGACAGCGCACGATGAGGCCGCAATGACCGGACACCGCACAGACCCCGGCTCGACGGCGCGCCCGCCCGAGCGCGCGATCCTCGTCGGCCTCGAGGTCGGCGGGGTCCGCCGGTGGCAGGTCGAGGACCACCTCGCCGAACTCTCCCACCTCGCCCGGACCGCCGGGGCGGAGGTGGCGGGCACGCTCGTGCAGAAACTTTCCTCCCCCAACCCCGCCTACTACGTGGGGAGGGGGAAGGCGGAGGAGCTGCGCCTTCTCTGCGCGCGGGAGGGGGCGACGCTCGCCGTCTTCGACGACGAGCTGAGCCCCGCGCAGGTGAAAAACCTCCAGGAGCTCACCGGGCGCCGGGTGATCGACCGGACCGAACTGATACTGGACATCTTCGCCCTGCGCGCCCGTTCGCGCGAGGGCAGGATACAGGTCGAACTGGCCCAGCTCCGCTACATGCTCCCCCGCCTCACGAGGGCGTGGACGCACCTGTCGCGGCAGGAGGGCGGCATCGGCACCCGCGGGCCCGGCGAGCAGCAGCTCGAGGTGGACCGGCGGCGCATCCGGGAGAAGATCCGGCGGCTCAAGGAACGGCTCGCGGACGTCGAACGGGAGCGTCAGACGCAGGGGACGCGCCGGCGGAGGCGGGAGATCCCCGTCGCGGCGCTCGTCGGCTACACCAACGCGGGGAAATCGACCCTCATGAACGCGCTCACCTCCGCGGGGGTCCGTGTCGAGGACCGGCTCTTCGCGACGCTTGACCCGACCACGCGCGTTCTGCCGCTGCCCGGGGGGCGCAAAGCCCTCCTGACGGACACGGTGGGGTTCATTCGCAAGCTCCCGCACCACCTCGTCGAGTCGTTCAAGGCGACGCTCGACGGGGTGCGGCAGGCCGATCTTCTGCTCCACGTCATCGATTCCGCCCACCCGCAGGTCGAGGAGCAGATCCAGGCCGCCTTCAGGGTGCTAGGCGAGATCGGGGCGGGCGAGAAACCGTGCATCGCGGTCTTCAACAAGATCGACCTTCTCCCGGAGGAGGCGCGGCTGCAGCGCCTCGCCCGCGGCTTTTCGATGCACGCCGCGGTCTCCGCCCTGCGCGGGACCGGCTGCGACGCGCTGCGCCTCTTGGTGGCGGCGGAACTCGGGCGCGGACTGATCCGCTGCCGCCTCGTCCTGCCCCAGGCGGAGGCGGCCCTGCTGTCGAGGATCTACGAGGAGGGGACCGTATTCTCCCGCTGCTACGAGGGGGATTGCGTGGTCATCACGGCGGAGATCCCCCCGTCCCTCGCCCGGGAGACGGCGCAGTACCGGGCATGACGCGCCCGGTGGCGGCGTCGGGGCCGCGGCGAACGGAACGGAGGAGGGCGCAGAGGAGCAGCCCCGCCGCCAGCGCCGTCGCCGCCAGGCTCGTGCAGGCGCCCGCCGCGAACGACGCGGGCGCATAGCTGAATCGCACCCGGTGCGCGCCCTTCTTCAGGGGGACCGCCCTGAACAGGTAGTGGGCGCGGTGGATCGCCCCGGGGGCGCCGTCGACCGAGACCTTCCATCCGGGGAAGAATATCTCGGAGACGAACAGGAACGAGTCCCCGTCGGCGACCGTCTCGATGTCGATGCAGTCGGGGGTGTACCGCGCGACTCGGGCGCTCCCGCGCGTCGCCGGGGAGAAGTCGAACCCCTCCAGCCCCTCGGCGGACTCCAGCAACACCGTCGCCGCCGGATCGAACCCTTCGTCCCCCAGGATCTCCAATATCCGGGCCCGTTCGGGCACCAGTGCGAAACGCGGGACGATGAATGCCCGGGGGTAGAAATGCCTGCGGGCGGAGACCTGCATCCACACGGCGCCGTCCCGCCTGAACGGGGCGACATGGTACTTGACGTTCATCAGGCCGCTCATCTTCGTGTCCAGATCGGGCAGGAGGAAAAACCTCGAGGTCGGCTGTATCCCGCCGAGGTCGTGGGAACCGGTGGCGTTGTAGATCAGGTAGCGGAGGGTGTCGGCCAGGATGGCCGGGCTGTAGCCGCCGATGTTCTGCAGGGAGTAGACCATCGGCAGGTTGAGGCCTATCCGCCTGTCGAGGATCGAGACGCGGTAGAGGCCCGGGTCGCGCTCGAAGAAATCGAATACGGGGGGCTTCGCGCCCGCCGCGGCCGCGTCGCCGAACCGGAGGTAGCCGCGGCCGAAGGAGAGGAGGTCGGCGAGCGCGAGGACGAGCAGGAGCGCCTTGAGCGGCCTGGGGCCGACCGCCCCGCCGGCCCGCAGGCGGAGGCACGCCAGGCAGGCGGCGAGCGGCAGGAGGAAGGCGCAGATCCCCCGGACGGCCCCCCCGGCGGAGGGCCCCGGCCCGTGGCCGCGGAGCGCGCATGCCGCCAGGGCCAGGCCGAAGAAGGCGAGGAAGGCGGCGCACACGGCTCCTCCCGGCCGCGGCGCGAGGCGGGAGGCGGGAGGCGTCCCGGCCGCCCGGTCCAGCGCGAGGGCCGAGAGCACCGACAGCGCCGTCATGTACGGGAGGAAGAACCTCAGCGGCAGTTGGAGCGCGGGGCGGAGCGGCGGGACGGCGGCGAGCAGGCGATGGAGCGGCGTCGCCTCCCCGAGCGCGGCGAGGAGCGAGAAGACGGCGAGGATGCCGTAGAACGCGGCGAGCCCCGTGCGCGCCCCGGTCGCGGCCAGCAGGGCGAGGAGGAACGGGACGGCGCCCGCGTAGATGCCCCCGGTCACCTCGTCGAGCTCGCCCTCGCCGGGGGCGAGCGCGGGCACGAGCAAAGCGGGGAGCCGTCGAGGGGAGAGGGAGAGCCCCGCGGTCCCGGGCGCGCCGGCGGTCGCCCGCAGCGAGTGACGGTACGCCTCCGCGAACGGGAGGAGTGCCACGGCGGCGAGCGCGGTTCCCAAGGCGACGACCGCGGCCCCGATGCGCACCCGCCGCGCCAGTTCCGCCCGGTTGCCGGCGAGCGCCGGGCCGCGGAGCAGGAAGAGGAGATAGGCCCCGGCGGTGCAGAGGCCTATCAGCGCCATCTGCGGATGCCCGGCCAGGAACTGGAGCCCCACGGCGATGCCCGCGAAAGTCGGGTATGCGAGCCCGCGCCGCTCGGAGGCCCGCTGGACCAGGAGGAGGATCAGCGGCAGCCAGGCGCAGGAGGAGATGATCGAGAGCTGCTCCGTGTGTACGATGCTGAATCCGTTGTAGCCGAAGACGCAGGCGCCGAACAGGGACGAACCGCGTGAGATCCCGAGCCCGCGCAGGTACAGGTACATGAAGAGGGAGGCGAGGAAGAGGTGGAGGGCCGCGAAATGGGCGATCGCCCTGAAGATCGAGAGCGGGAGGAAGAGGAGGTTGAAAGGATAGAAGAGCGCGGTCTGTATCTCCGCGCCGCCCGGGAGCCCGGCGAAGATGTACGGGTCCCAGAGGGCGATGCGGCCATCCCGGTACATCCGCGCCGCGGCGGATCTGAACGGGTAGAAGAAGGAGAGATGGTCCTCGAAGAGGAGCGCCTGCGTTCCGAACGTCGCCGGGAAGAGGAGGAGATGCGGCAGCAGGAGCAGGAAGACGACGATGAGCGCCGCGGTGTACCTGTGCATTCGCGTCGCGCCCCGTGCGAAGACGAGGGGCGCCTCCCGGATCAGAGCCGCACGTCGCCGAGCGAGAGCCACCCGTCGCGGGTGACGATGCCCGGCCTCGCGGCGAATTGTCGCACCCTGCAGGGGGGGAAGGTGTCGATCGGGAGCATCTGGAGCGAGTAGACGCCGCGGGGAAGATCCGGCGGGACGGCGACGAAGTGGCGCGCCTGTATCCGCTCCCCCTCCTCCCACTCCGAGGTGGGGTGGAGATGGTGGCAGATGCAGGCCACCTGGCGCAGCAGCTCCCCCCCCTCCGGCCCCCGCATCCTCAAAATCAGCGACAGATCCCCCCGGCCCGCGCCCGCGGCCTCCCAGAGGGAGCTGACGCGGATCTGGCGCATCCCCCGCGCCTCCTCCGGCGCGAGCTCCGCCTTTCTCAGGAGGAGGCCGTCGAACGCCGCCAGGATGCCTTCGCCACCGCCGCCCGGGGCGAGCCGCTCCCAGAGCGCGACCGCGTCGGGCGACCCGCGCCGGTACAGCGCGATCTGGCCGACGATGCGCACGAGGCCGAGTTCGTTCCGGGCCAGATACTCCCTGAAGCGCGCGGGGCTCCTGCGCGGGTCGTAGAATTTCACGAACGTGGTCGGGTCCCCGAAGTCGATCAAGGCGCACTGGATGTCGGCGCGCCCGGGGTAGGGGCTCGGGAGGTCGCCGAAACGCCCCGCGAGCACCCACGGGATCGAGTCGAGCTCCTTCCGGCTCGAGAGGGCGGTGAAGAAGCCGAAGTTCGTGGCCGCGGGGAGGCCGTCGGGGACGGCGCGCACCAGCTCCCATTTCGCCGCGGCCATCGGGTCGGTCCGGGGAAGGCAGTCGACCGCCCCGCGCCAGGAGTCCGACAGGAGATGGAGCTGCGGCCCGAGGCGCCAGCTGAATCCGATCCCGGCGACCGCCAGGATCGCGGCCGCCGGACGCCGGAACGCGGCGGCGCCGAGGAGCCCCTGCAAACGCCTGAATCCCGCGATCCCTGCGATGAAGACGAACGGGATGATCGGGGCGTTGTACTGGTAGATGATGTCGGCGACGTACGGTTTCGTGGCCAGCAGGTTGAGCAGGAGGGGGGGGAGGCAGAGGAACAGGGCGCCGGGGGCCAGGAGCGGGAGAAAGGCGAGGGGGGCGAAGAGCCGGAACAGGTAGAGGAGCTTGGCCGGCCGCAAGACGATCCCCAGGATCAGAAGCGGCCGGCGGACGATGTTCGCGGCCACCGCCCCCGCCGACCCGCCGGCCTCCGCGTAGAACGGGAGGAACGGCGAGGGGGCGCCCCCCCTGAGGTGCGGGGCGAGCCAGAAGAAGTAGGCGCAGAACCAGCCGATGCCCAGGCAGAGCGGCGCAACGGACCAGCGCAGTCCCCTCCGCTCCCAGAGCGCGCACGCGCCGAACGCGGCGGCGACGAACGCGATCTCCTCCCGGGTGCTCATCGCGACGACGAGGAAGGCGAGGAAGGGGCCGTAGCGCATCCGCCGGTAGAAGAGGTAGGCCCACGCGAGAAGGAAGGGGGCGAAGTTGACCGTATGGACGTGGAGCAGGGTGATATAGCCCAGCGGGGGATAGAGGAGGTAGAGCAGGAGGAAGAGGAGCGGCACGGCGCCGCCGCCGATCTCCCGCTTCGCGACGAGGTAGATCGGCCATCCCGCCAGCGCCAGGAAGAGGGTCTGAAGGCACAGGAGCATGAGCGGGGACTGCCAGAGTGCGTAGAGGGGGGAGAGGAGGAGGAGGAACAGGTACGCGTGGAAGCCGAGGATGTTGCCGCCGTGCAGCGAGGAGTAGCACAGGTCGCCGCGCAGGTTGTTCCAGGCGATCTGGTTCGCGGTCGCCGTGTCGAAGTCGTAGTAGCCGAACGCCAGGTATTTCTTGACGCAGAGGGGGACGAAGGCGGCGATGTAGAGGCAGAGCAGCGATACCGCGATCGTGTCGTATTTTTTCAAGGCGATCGCTCGGGACCGGCGAACCGTGGCAAGGGTAGCACAGGGAGGGGAGGGGGGCAAGGGGCCCCGGGCGGGCTGTTTTGAACCGGCGCCGCAAAGATGCTATCCTTCGGGCGTCCGCATGAAGATCTGCATCCTCGGCAGCGGGAGTTCAGGCAACTCCATCTACATGGAGAGCGGCGGCTTCCCCCTCCTCGTCGACGCGGGGCTGAGCCGGCGGGCGCTCGCGGCGCGTCTCCTCTCGATCGGCGTCGAGATCGAATCGATCCGGGCCGTGCTGGTGAGCCACGAGCACGGCGACCATGTGCGGGGGCTGCCGGCGCTGCACCGGGCGCACGGCGTCGCCGTACACCTGAACCGCCTGACGGCGAGCGGCCTGCTCGGCCGGGATTTTCCCGCGGCGGCGTTCAACTACTTCAAAACCGGCGTGGATTTCCGCGTCGGGCCGTTCACGGTGCACCCGTTTCCGGTTCCGCACGACGCGCTCGACCCGGTCGGCTTCGTCGTTTCCGCGGCGGGATGCCGTGTGGGCATCGCGACGGATCTCGGGCATCCGTCCCCCCGGGTGATGGAGCGCCTCAAGAACTGCCGTGCGCTTATCCTCGAGTCCAATCACGATCCGATCCTCCTCGAAAACTCCGACCGCCCCCGGTCGGTGAAGGAGCGGATCCTGGGCGAAATGGGGCACCTGTCGAACCGCTCCGCCGCCGCGCTGCTCGCGGAGGTCGCCTCGGAGGCGCTCCAGGACATCTTTCTCGCGCACCTCTCCGAGGAGTGCAACCGGCCCGAGTTGGCGCGCATGAGCGCCGTGCAAGCCGCGAGGGGGAACGGTTTCGGCCATGTCGCCGTGCGCCTTTCCTGGGCCGACCGCGCGAGCGAGGTGCTGGAGTACGACTGAGGGGGATCGGGTCGGATTATCCCCTTGCGGTGCGCCGCAGGCGTGCTATACTTTTCGCGTGCGATTTCACGCGCCGGCGCGGCGCCGCGGGATCCCTTCCAGGGGTGATCATGCGCGACGACGTAGGAAGCGGCGGAGACCCGGATGCGCGGGACAGGCGGCGTTGCGCCGCCTGTCCCGCGCATCGTGCTTTGCGGACGGAGCGGCGAGCAACGCGGCCGTACACCAGAAAGGGAGGATGACGCCGATGCAAGAGCAGAAGCAGCCGAACGTGTGTCCCGATCCCCAGAAGGCGCTCCTCGACGAGGTGCTCTGCCCGGGGTGCGGCAAGTTCGTCGGCGCCTACGAGAAGTGCCCGTACTGCGGGACCGAGATGAAGAAGCGGATGAGCATCATCTTCTTCAAGCGCGCGGCGCTCGTCCTTGCCTTCGGGGGCCTCGCCCTCCTCTGGTTCACCGCCACGAAGATGCAGCCGCCGCTCATCAGGATCGGCGACGTCGACGAGAAGGATCCCAACAGCGCCCGCTACAACAACGCCGTCGTCGAGGTGCGGGGCACCGTCGAGAGCGTCCGGACGACGGGCAGGGACGGCATCTCGTTCGAGATCGACGACGGGACCGGCAACATCAAGGCGCAGGCGTTCCGCGGGCGGGAGGTGATGCGGCAGACGGGCAACACCCCCCACGTCGGGGACCAGGTCGCGGTGGTCGGCTCGATCCAGCTCACCGACAAGTACGGCACCTCGCTGATGATCAACATACCCGAGAAGGTGAAGGTCACCCCCGCCAAGGCCGAGAAGGTCCTGCTCGAGCGGATCACGCTCGACCGGAAGGGGGCGCTCGTCGAGGCGACCGGCGAGATCGTGATCGCCCGCAGGAGCGGGGACGACATCTTCCTGACCATCGGCGACGCGACCGGCCTCGTCGAGGTCCCGCTCTTCGGCCGCACCATCAGGTACGCCAAGAACAAGGAGCGCTTCAGCACCGTCGGCAGGGAGATCACGGTCATCGGTACGATCGGTGAGTACCGGGGCCGCCCCCAGATCACCATCCGCGACGTGGAGGAGATCGTCACGCTCGCCGAGGACACCATCCCGACCGACAAGATCCCCGGCCGCGAGGAGGCGGTCAAGAAGGCCGCGGAGCTCGAGTCGAAATAGCCCGCCCCCGCGGCCAGCGCCGGGGCCGTCCCGGGCGCGCCGCGGAGGACCCGTGGACACGGCGGAGGACTGACTGATGGATACGATCGCGGCGCTCCAGATACTCTTCTACACCGTCCTCGGGACGGTCATCGGGGGCGTCCTCTCGATGCTCCCCTCGCTGCACATCTTCAACGTCAGCGGGATCGCGCTCCTCATCTGGATGAAGTGGCCGTTCCTGATGCCCGAGCTGGCGCTCCCGGCGTTCTTTATGGCGATGCTGGTGGCGTGGGCCAACATCAACACCATCCCCTCGATGTTCATCGGGGCCCCCGACGAATCGGCGGTCTTCGTGGTGCTGCCGGGGCAGAAGTACATGCTGCAGGGGCGCGGCTTCGAGGCGGCGATCCTCACCGGGGTCGGCTCGCTCGGGGCCATCTTCATGATGGTGCTCCTCACGCCGTTCCTCTATCGCGCGATGCCGGTCATCAAGAACATCCGGAGCGATAACCTGGCCTGGATCATGCTCCTCTTCATCATCTACATGCTGATGAGCGAATGGCCCAAGGGGACCGGGCTGGGCAAGACCACCTGGGAGCGGTTCAAGTGGGCGTGGGCCAACCTCATCTCCGGGATCACCACCTTCGCCCTTTCGGCCTTTCTCGGTTTCATCATCCTGAACCGGACCATGGTCCCGCTCGACATGAGTTTCCAGGGGATCATGCCGGTCTTCGTCGGGCTCTTCGCGGTGGCGGGGATCATCCAGAACCTCGTCTCCAAGCAGAAGGTGCCGCCCCAGCACGAGGCCACGTCGATCGACGTGGACTACCGCCTCCTCGGGAAGGGGATCTTCGCCGGGACGATCGGCGGCGGGCTCGCGGCGACCATCCCCGCCGTCACGGGCGGCATCGGCGGCATCATCGCGGGGCACGCCACCGGGCAGCGCGACGACCGCATCTTCGTCATCTCGCAGGGGGTCTCGAAGACGATCTACTACGTCGGGGCGTTTCTCCTCTTCTTCGTCCCGACGCTCCAGCTCTCCCGCGGCGGGATGACGATCATCCTGAAGCCGCTCTTTACCCCCTACACCAACCAGGAATATTTCAGCATCCTCTCGGTGATCATGATCAGCGGCGCGTTGAGCTTTTTGATGATGTTCCCGCTGACGCGCTGGACCATCCGCCTCATCACGCGGGTCGACTACCATGTCCTCCTCTGGGGCGCCCTCGGCCTCTGCTGCCTCATCGTCGGGGGGCTCTGCGGCTGGATGGGGCTCTTTCTGATGATCGTCTCGACCGGCATCGGCCTCATCCCCGCGTTCTACCACTCGCGCAAGAGCAACTGCATGGCGGTGCTCCTCGTCTGGATGGTGCTCAGCATGAGCGGGCACGGGCCGGCGATACTGAGGTTCTTCCGTCTCGACTGAGAAAGCGCACACACAGGAGGCCAGGCTGCGATGAAAGGTCTGACGCATTTCATAAGCGGCGTCGCGATGGGGTCGTTCATCCCGGCCGCCGTCCGGATGGCCAACAACAAGATCGACAACTCCCTCATCCTCGGGCTCGGGGGGCTCTTCGGCATCATGCCCGACACCCTCGACTTCAAGGTGGGGCAGTTCTTCTCCCAGGCCGACTACGACGTCGACGTCGACCCGAACAACCTGAACCCGCAGGATATGGCGGAGCAGATCGCCAAGGGGATCAACGACGCGTGGGAGACGGGGCGGTACGTGAAGGTCCAGCTCTACCCGATCCGCCTCGGCGTGGATCTGTGGCGGCAGTACGTGGTCAAGTTCGACGGGGAGAAGAACGAGGTGGTCGTGGTGATCAACGAGATCGTCAACACCTCGCAGACCCCGTACCTCGGCACCGCGCCCAAGACCAACCGCGTCGGCCGCTGCCGCGTGAAGGGGAAGATGCTGGAGACGCACGGCAAGCCGTCGGTGGTGGATATCATGAGCGGGCCGCAGTTCGGCTTCATCAAGCGGGCGGGGCAGGTCGAGGTCGAGTTCCTGCCCTGGCACCGGACCTGGAGCCACAGCTACGTCCTCGGCTTCATCCTCTCCTCCGTCGTCTGGGTCCTCGCCTCGCTCGTCGCCGGCTGGGATAAGGGGTGGCTCTACGGCCTCGTCGCCTTCCTCGGCTACGCCATCCACATCACCGAGGACCTCACCGGCCACATGGGCGGAAGCCTCCTCTGGCCGTTCCAGAAGGACCGGACCAACGGGCTCTGCCTCTTCAAGGCAAGCAACCCGCACGCCAACTTCACCGTCGACTACATCGCGGTGACGCTGCTCCTCTTCAACCTGAACCGTTTCGCCCCGAGGCCGTACTTCGCGATGGGGGCGTGGCAGTACCTCCTCTACGTCATCGCCATCCCGCTCGTCATCTACGGGCTGATCACCAAGATCTTCGGCGAGAGGAAGGGCGAGGCGAAGAAGGAGGGGGAGATCTCCGCGGAGAAGGCGCTCGCCGAGCATCTGAAGCAGTCCAACGAGGAGATGCTCTACGAGGCTGAGGACGCGCTCCTCGGGGACGTCCAACGGTAGCTTCTTCGCCGCAGTGCCGGGGCCGGGCATGCATCCCCGCGCGGGCCGCCGCGCCGGGGGAGGATGCCCGGTTCGTTTTTTAATATATTTTTGAACGAACGCCCGCCGGCGTCGTCGAAACATCCGAAGAGGACCGATCGGGCGGGCGACCCCCTCGCGGGCGCGCCCGGTCGCCGGTGCGGCGGCCTCTCCGTCCGGTCCCCGGCCGTCCTCGAGCCCGGCCGCGGGGAGGGAGTGGCTCGCGCGGCCGGCGCGTCTTTGAGTTGCACGCCCCCCTGTAGTATAGTGTCTGGTACGCCTGGTGCGCCGCGGCGGACGCGGGGGGGTATGGAGTTCACGGAAGAGGATCTTGTACGCCGCGCGAGGGGGCGCGATCGCGACGCGTTCAGGCAGCTCGTCGAGCGGTACCGGGAGCGGGTGTACGGCATCGCCCGCGGGATGACCGGGAATCACGCCGATGCGGACGACGTCGCCCAGGAGACGTTCATCCGCGCGTACAGGAAGCTGGACGACTTCGAGGGCCGTGCACGCTTCTGCACGTGGCTGTATCGGATCGCGGTGAACTGCAGCCTCGACCTGCTCAGGAAACGGTTGCGGCGGGCGGAGTTCGACCTCGGGGACGCGGGCGGCGTGGAGGGGCTCGCCGCCGCGGGGGGACGGCACGGCGGGGACGGGGCGGCACACCGCGAGCTCATCGAGGCGATCGCGCGGGGGATCGAGTCGCTGCCCGAGAGGCACCGCGCGGTGCTCGTGCTCCACGACCTGGAGGGGCTGCCGCACGACGAGATCGGCGCCGTGCTGGGGTGCTCGCCGGGGACGGTGCGCTCCCGGCTCCACTACGCGCGGCGGAGGATGCAGCGGAAGCTGAGGGGCTTCCTCGGGTGACGGCGTGCGGGGTGGGGCGCCGGGGGATTGGGAGGGGGGACGGGGATATGAGATGCCGGAAGGCGGCGAGGCTTCTCTCCGACCAGGTCGACGGCGCGCTCGACGCGGCGGCCGGGCGCGCGGTCGAGGAGCACCTCGCGCGGTGTCCCTCGTGCGCAAACGCGCGGGACAGGATCGAGCGCACGCGCCGCCTCCTCCTCCAGGCGCGGGCGGTCCGGCCCGGCGACGGCTACTGGGAGAGGTTCTGGCCGCGGCTTGCACAAAGGCTCGACGCGGCGGAGGAGGGGAGCGGATCGATCCTCGCCTCGGTGCGCGCGTTCCTCTCCCGCCAGCGGCGTGCGGGCCTCCTCTCCCCGGCGCCCGCGCTGTCGCTCCTCGCCCTGGGCTGCTTCAGCGCGTTCCTCGTCATGCAGTTCATGCACAGACCGGGTACGGGCCGAGAGGCGCCCGCCCCCGCCCCCGCAGCTGTCGTGTCGGCGGCGCGGAACCTGCCGCGCCACGCGCCGGTCGAGGGAGCCGGGCCGCGGTTCGGGGTCGATGCGGTGCTCTGCGACGGCGCGGGGCGCACGGGGATAGACGAGTACGTGCTCCAGCCGGCGGCGCTTTTCCGGAGCGGTGGAAACGCCCGGGGGATCGACTTCGTCCTCTCGCGTCCGTCCGTCCGGTCGCGGCGCGCGGAGCCGTACGGAGCATACTGAAGGGGGCCGCCCGTCCCCCGCGGAGGGTTCGCCTGATGAAGACGCTTTTCGCGGCGCTCCTGATACTCCTCGCAGCCGTCCGGGCGGATGCGGGAGGGAAAGAGGAACCGCTGCTCGCGCGGATGGGCCGCGAACTCGAACGGTTCGCCGCCGCCGTGCGTCCCTCGGTCGTGCAGGTCATCGCCGAGTGCGATCCCTCCGCGCAGGGGGCCGGTTTCGAAGGCGGCATGCGCGGGAGGGGCGGGATCTTCCGTGCCGCCACCAGGCGTTCCGGCAGCGGCTTCTTCATCAGCCGGGACGGGCACATCCTCACCACCGCCTACGTCGTCCGCGCCGCGCGGCGGATCGTCGTCCGGCTCGACGACGGCGCCGAGCACGAGGCGCGACTGTGCGGGAGCGATCCCGGGCTAAACGCCGCGGTGCTCGGGATCGAGGGGGCGCGGCGAAACCCGCCTCCGCTCGGCGATTCCGACCGGCTGCGCCCGGGGAGTTTTGTCTTCGCGATCGGCAACCCGTTCGGTCTCGCCGGGAGCGTGATCCCGGGCGTCGTAGCGGAGCGCGGCAGAACCGTCCCCGAGATCGCCGAACTCGCGGAGCTGCTCCAGGTGAGCGCGAGCATCAACCCCGGGGACAGCGGCGCGCCGCTCGTCGACGCGGGCGGGGAGGTGGTGGGGATCCTCGCGGCCTCGATGGGCGGCCCGGGCGACGCGGGCGACGCCCCGCAGGGGATCTGCTTCGCGGTGCCGCTCAACGCCGTGAAGGGGGCCCTCCCGGCGCTCATGGCGGGAGAGGAGATCGAGCGCGGGTGGCTGGGCGTGGGGGTGCAGGAGCTCACCCCGGCGCTCCAGGCGGAGTTCGGCGTCCTCGACGGGCGGGGGGTGATGGTGGCGCGCGTGATCGAGGGGGGTCCCGCCGCCGCCGCGGGCGTGCGGTCGGGGGACGTCGTGCGCGCCTTCGACGGCGCCCCGGTGCGCAGCCCGCGCGAACTGATCGCCCGCGTCGCGGCGGCGCCGGCGGGCTCCGACGCGACGCTGGTGCTGATGCGGAACGGGAGGGAGGAGACGCTCTCCGTCCGGATCGGCAGGCGCGCCGTCTCCTTCGCTCCCATGGCCGAGGGCGAAACCTCCCGCGGGCTGGGGCTGGTGGTCGGGGAGGCCGAGCCCGGCGAGGATGGAGCGGCGGTCGAGATCAGGGAGGTCCGGCCGGGCAGCCCGGCCGCCCGCGCGGGCCTGCGGCCGGGCGACCGGATCCTGGAGGCGAACAGGAAGCGGGTGTCGGGGCCGGAGGAGTGGGAGGCCGCCGTCGGCCGGAGCGGCGTGGAGAGGATCCTCGTCAGGACGCAGCGGGGCTTCTTCGTCATCAGGGGCGACTGAGCGAAAGGGGGGGGCGGTGAGGAACAGACTGTGTGCGGCCGCGGCGGCGTTCCTGCTCGCGGGAACGGCGTTCGGGCAGGGGGGGGCGCGCGACGCGGGGGAGCGGGCCGCCTCGCTCCAGGCGGCCTTCATCCGGGTCGCCAACGAGGTCGGGCCCTCCGTCGTCGGGGTCTACAACATCAGGAAGGCGCGGGTGGCGGGCTTCGTCGTGCGCCCGGGGGGGCATTTCGACCTCGACGAGTTTTTCAGACAGTTCGACAGCCCGATCGAGCGGCGGAGCATCGGCTCCGGGGTCATCATCGATCCGGCGGGGTACATCCTCACCAACGAGCACGTCGTGGGGAACGCGGACGCGATCGAGGTGATGCTGCCCGACGGGCGCAGGTTCGAGGGGAGGGTGGCCGGGACGGACGCCCGCTCCGACATGGCGGTGCTGAAGATAGACGCCGAGAATCTCCCCGCCGCGACCCTCGGCGACTCCGACGGCGTGAAGACCGGCCAGTGGGCGATCGCGATCGGCAACCCGTTCGGCATCGTCGAGGAGAACCCGATGCCCACGATGACGGTCGGTGTGGTGAGCGCGCTCCACCGGAGGCTCGGCGGCCCCGCCATCGGGGGGAGGTACTACGGCGACCTGATACAGACCGACGCGGCGATCAATCCCGGCAACAGCGGCGGCCCGCTCCTCAACCTGAACGGCGAGGTCGTGGGGATCAACGCGGCGATCATCAGCCCCTCGGGGGCGTTCGCGGGGATCGGCTTCGCCATCCCGGTGAACAGGGCGAAGGAGGTGCTGCAGCAGTTGAAGGAGGGGAAGGCGATCGACTACGGGTGGCTCGGCATCGGCGTGCAATCGCTCGATCGGGACCTCGCGGCGGAGTTCGGCGTGTCCGATCTGCTCGGGGCGCTCGTGGTGACCATCGTCCCGGGAAGCCCCGCGGCGGCGGCGGGGATCGCGGTCGGCGACGTCATCCGGGAGTGCACGGGCGTCCAGGTCAAGGACGCGGACGCGCTGATGGAGCAGATCGGCACCACGCGCGCCGGCACGACGCTGCGGCTCAAGGTGCTGCGCGAGGGGCGGGAGGTCGCGATCGACGCGACCGTGGGGAGGAAGGGTGAGAAGGTTACCTGACCGGCGCCGTCCGCGCGTAGGCGCAACGCCGGGCCCCGCGGTCCCGGGCGGGGGTGAACGGTGAGCGCGCCGCCGGGGCGAAACGCCCTGTATGCGGCGGTCTTCGCCGGTTGCGCGGCCGCGTCGCTTGGCCTCGCCGCCCGCCCCGCGCGCGCCGGCGGCCTGACCGGCGCGCTCGCCGCCGACAAGAGCCGCGTCGCGGAGGGGGGGATCGTCCGCCTTGTTTTGACCGTTTCCGGCCCGGCCTCTTCGCCCGCGATCCGCCTGCTGCAGCCGCTTTTCCCGCCGACGGAAAGATTCGAGCTCCTCTCGACCGGGCAGCGCAACGAGATCTCGATCGGGAAGGACGGAGAGACATTCTCGGCGGCGTTTCTCTACACGCTCCGCGCGCGGGAAGCGGGGGAGGAGAGGATCCCGGCGTTCGAGGTGCGGGAGAAGGTCGGGGACGGCGAACAGGGCGAGAAGGGCGGGGAGGAGAGAGACACGCTCCTCCTGACCGTGGAGGGCATCACGCTTGTCGTCGAGCCCCCGGGGAGGGGCGTCTATCGCGCGGGGATCGTCGTCGCCGCAGTCGCCGGCCTCTCCGCGGCCGCCCTCGCCGCCTCCTGTCTTGCCCGCCGCCGGAGGCCGCTCTCCGCCGCGCCGCCGCCCCCTCGCGGCGGATGCGCGCTCGCGGCCCTCGCCGCGATGGAGGATGCGCGCCCGCTGTTGGGCGCGGGGGATCGGGGCGCGTACGCCGGCGCGATACACCCCGCCCTCGCGGAGTGCGCGGCGCGGGAGGGGGACGAGGAGCTCGCGGCGCTCGCCGGTTCGCTCGCGGCGCTCCGGGAGCGCGTCCGGTACGCCAAAGACGAGGAGGCGGAGCGCGAAATCCGCGACGGCGTGCGCAGGGCCGAGCAGATCCTCAAGCGCAAGCTCCGGGACGCCTGAGCGGGAGGGAGACGTCGCGGGGGATGGGGCGGAACGGCGTCACGCGGCAGGAACGAAGCCGCGCCCGCCGTCCGCGAGGCGATGCCGTTTTGGAAGAGGCGGAGGCGGGGAATCCGGCGGGTCGCCGCCGCGGATCGGCGCGGCTGGAACGCGGGATCGGTGTCGTTTGATTCGCGGAGCGCAGCGGCACACGGGAGGTTGAGAGGGGGGATCGCGATGCAGCAGGACGTGCGGGAGATCGACGAGAAGGTGCGGAGGGAGAGCGGCGTCATTGAGCGGATCACCGGGGAGATCGAGAAGGTCATCGTCGGGCAGCGATACCTTCTGGAACGGCTGCTCGTCGGGCTTTTCGCCGACGGGCACATCCTGCTCGAGGGCGTGCCGGGGCTCGCCAAGACCCTCTCGGTGAAGACCCTCGCCCAATCGATCGCCATCGGCTTCCAGCGGATCCAGTTCACGCCGGATCTGCTGCCCGCCGACCTGATCGGCACGCTCGTCTACAACCCGCGGACGGGGGAGTTCACGACCAAGAGGGGGCCGATCTTCTCCAACGTCATCCTCGCCGACGAGATCAACCGCGCCCCCGCAAAGGTGCAGAGCGCCCTCCTCGAGGCGATGCAGGAGCGGCAGGTCTCGATCGGGGCGGAGACGTTCCCGCTCCCGCAGCCGTTCCTCGTCATGGCGACGCAGAACCCGATCGAGCAGGCCGGGACCTACCCGCTCCCCGAGGCGCAGGTGGACCGGTTCATGCTCAAGCTGAAGATCGGCTACCCGACCAGGAAGGAGGAGCGCGCGATCCTCGACCGGATGGCGATCGTCGGCTTCCAGCCCTCGGCATCCGCCGTCGTCCGGGCGGAGGAGATCCTCCGGCTGCGGGCGCTCGTCAACGAGATCTACATCGACGAGAAGATCAAGGAGTACATCGTGAACCTCGTCTTCGCCACCCGCGAGCCGGCCTCCTACAGGCTCGAGATCGGTCCGTACATCCGATACGGCGCCTCCCCGCGGGCCTCCATCTATCTCGCCGTCGCCGCCAAGGCGCACGCCCTCTTGCGCGGGCGCGGCTACGTCACGCCGCAGGACGTGAAGTCCGTCGGGATGGACGTCCTCAGGCATCGGGTGATCGTGAGCTACGAGGCGGAGGCGGAGGAGATGACGAGCGAGGACGTCATCGGGAAGGTGTTCGACAACGTCGAGGTGCCGTGACGGCCCTCCGGCCCTCACCCCCCCGCCCCGGGTCCGCAAGACGGCGGTGCGGGGTTCGATAGGCGGGAACGAATGCTCCCGAGAGAGATACTGAAAAAGGTCCGGCGCATCCAGATCTTCACGACCCGGATGGTCCAGGACGTCTTCGCGGGCGAGTACCAGAGCGTCTTCAAGGGGCGCGGGATGGAGTTCGAGGAGGTCCGCGAGTACCACCCCGGGGACGACGTGCGGAGCATCGACTGGAACGTCACCGCGCGCACCGGGCACCCGCACGTGAAGGTGTTCAGGGAGGAACGCGAGCTCACCGTGATGTTGCTCGCGGACGTCAGCGCCTCGGGGACGTTCGGCAGCGTCCGGCAGCGCAAGGAGGAGCTGATCGCCGAATTCTCCGCCGTGCTCGCCTTCGCCGCGATCAACAACAACGACCGGGTCGGGCTGATCTTGTTCAGCGACCGGATCGAGAAGTACCTCCCCCCGAAGAAGGGGGTCACGCACGTCCTGCGCGTCATCAGGGAGCTGCTCTACCAGTCCCCGCGGGGGAGGGGGACCGACATCGGCGCGGCGCTCGAGTTCTTGAGCAGGGTGGCCACGCGGAGGACCGTCTCGTTCCTCGTCTCGGACTTCCTCGCCTCCGGCTACGAGCGGGCGCTCTCGATCGCCGCCAGGCGGCACGATCTGATCGCGGTAGAGGTCGTCGACCCACGGGAGCGGGCGCTCCCGGACGCGGGGATCATCGAGTTCGAGGATCCGGAGACCGGGGCCGCCGTCGCGGCCGACACCGGCGACCGGAGGGTGCGCGAGGCGTTCGAGCGGATCGCGGCCCGGCAGGCGGAGATGCGCAACGACTTCCTCGCCTCGCGCGGCGTCGACCGGATCCGCGTGGAGACCGCGCGGCCGTACGCGGGGGAGCTCCTGAAGTTCTTCAGGGCGCGCGAGCACAGAATGGCGATCTGAACCCCGGGGCGGGCGTTCCGTTCCCGGGCGGTGAAAACGGCGGCGCGCGAGAGGCGCCGTGAAAGGAGAGGACGATGAGGGGGGCGATGACGGTGTGCGTGGCGGCGGGGATCTGCCTTTGCGGATGCGCCGCCCCGGCGGGCAGGGCGGATGCCCCGGGGGGGACGGCCTCTGCGGCCGCGCCGGCGGGCGCGTCGGGCGAGGTGCTCGCGAGGGTCGGCGGCACGGTGATCACGGACAGGGACCTCGACGAGAAGATCGCCTCGATGCCGGCCAGGGTCGCGGGGCGTTTCCGCACCCCCGTGGGGAAGAGAAACCTGCTCTCCACGATGGTGGAGCTGGAGATCATCTCCCGCGAGGCGGCCGCGAAGGGGCTCGACAGGGACCAGGAGACGCTCGCGCGCATCGAGGACGCCCGGAAGCGGATCGTGGCGGAGAAGCTGCGCGAACAGGTGCTCGAATCCGTGGAGGTGGACCGGGACGAGATCCTCAAGGAGTACGAAAAGGATGCGGACCGCTACAAGACCCAGAAGCAGGTCAGGGTGAGCCAGATCCTCTTCACATGGGACGCGGCCGCCCCCCCGAAGACGATCGATGCGGTGAAGCAGGATGCGGCGAAGATCCTCGAGCGCGCGAGGAAGGGCGAGGAGTTCGCCGAGCTCGCCCGCAACTACTCGCTCGACCGGGCGAGCGCCTCGAAGGGCGGCGACATCGGCTACGCCACGCGGCGATCCCTGACCTCGGAGGCGTACGCCGCCGCGATGGCGATGGAGAAGGAGGGCGAGCTCAGCGGGTTGATCGAGGGGAAGGACGAGCTGCGCATCCTCAAGGCGACCGAAATCGTCCCCGAGAGGAAAAAACCGTTCGAGGAGATGAGCGCCTGGCTCGAGCGCACCGTGCGGAGCAGGAAACAGCGCGAGGCCTGGAGCGCCTACCTGGCCGAATTGAAGAACAGGGAAGGCGTCGAGATCTACGAGGAGAAGCTCGGCGCGGCCGAGGGGACGGCGGAGAGCGGCCCCCCCGCCCTCAGGCGGCCGAGACGCCCCCGGCCGGAGGAGGGGCCGCAGGGCGCGGTTAAAATCAACCTCGGGGGGCCGAGCAGTTCGACAGGGGCCTCCGGCTGGGTGCAGCCCGACAAAGGGAAGGAGCAGGCGCCTCCCGCATCGGCCCCGTCTTCCGGGGCGATGTAGGGCACCCGTCTCCTCAGGGCGTCCTCCCTTCCCCCTCCCCCCGCGGGGGGAGGGGGAGGGTTTCCCCCGATGCGGTTCCCGCGGACTCGGGGAAAAGGGTAACGACACGGTGACGACGAGAACCGGCTGCGTCCTTCTGTGCAGTGCGCCGCTCCTGGCGGGCTCCGTCGCGCGCGGCGCAGAGGCGCCGGCGTGGCGTCCGGAAGGGGTGCGCGTCACCGCGTCGGCCGCCCCCACGAGGGTGACGGTCGGCGACCCGGTGCGGTACGCCTTCTCCGTCTCCGCCCCCGAGGGGCTCGAGATCGATCTCCCGCCCGTCGCCGCGCGGGCGGGGGATTTCAGCGTGCGGGAGACGGGACGCGCGGTTCGCCGCGACCCGAAGGAGAAGCGCGAAGAGGTCGCGGCCGTCTACGACCTGCGCGTCTACGAAACCGGCGACAAGGAGATTCCGCCGTTCAGGGCGATCGTGCGGGACCGGGAGGGGAGGTCGGCGGAGATCGACGGCGGCGCCGTCGCGGTGACGGTGGAGAGCGTCCTCGACGCGGATTCGAAGGAGATACGGGATATCAAACCCCCGATCGCCCTGCGGCGGTTCCCCGCCCGGCTCGCGGCGATCCTCGCCGCCGGCGCGGGCGCCATCGCAGTCGCGGCCGCCTTGGTGTTGCGCCGCCGCCGGCGGCGGGAGGCCGCGCCCGCCGTTGCGCCGCGCCCGCCGCACGAGATAGCCCGGGAGGAACTCCGGCGGCTTCGGGCGATGCATCTGCCCGAAGCGGGACGCGTGGCGGAGTGCTATGTCCGGCTCTCGGGAATCGCCCGGCGCTACATCGAGGCGCGGTTCGGCCTGCGGGCGCCCGACAGGACCACCGAGGAGTTTCTCGCCGAGGCGGGCAGGGGGGGCGTTCTGGATGCCCGGGCGCGGGTGCTCATCGGCGATTTTCTCGAGCGGTGCGATCTGGTGAAGTTCGCGCGCTACGGCCCCACCGCCGGGGAGGTGGACGGGGCGTTCGATGCGGCGGAGCGATTCGTGGAGGAGACGGCGCGGGAACGCGAGACGGGAGAGGTGCGAGGGGAGACGGGAGGAGTGGCCTGATGCGCTTCCAGAGTCCGCTGCTCCTCCTGCTGCTGCTCGCGATCCCGCCGGCCGCCTGGCTCCGGCTGCGCCGGCGCCCGCCCGCGGTGAACTTCCCCGCCTTCAACGCGCTCCGGGAGGCGTTGCCGGCGGGAAGGATCCGCCTCTCCCGCCTCCCGCTCATCCTCAGGTGCCTGGCGGCCGCCTGCATCGTCCTCGCCCTGGCGCGGCCGGTGCAGGGGGTCGGGCGCGCAAGGGTCTTCGCCGAGGGGATCGACATCGTGCTGGCGCTGGATCTGTCCAGCAGCATGGACGCCCGCGACATGACCGGCGATTTGCGGGTGAACCGGCTCGACGCGGTGAAGGAGGTGGTGAAGCAGTTCATCCCGGCGCGGCGCAACGACCGGATCGGGATCGTCGCCTTCGCGCGATACGCCTACACCATGTCCCCGCTCACGCTCGACCACGACCTGCTCCTGGAGATCGTCGACCGGCTGAAGATCGTCCCGCGCGGGGGGGAGGAGGACCGGACCGCGATCGGCTCCGCCATCATCGCCGCCGTCGCGCGACTGAAGGATTCGGAGGCGAAATCCAAGGTCGTCATCCTCCTGACCGACGGGGTGAACAACATCGGCGAGATCGGCCCCGAGAGCGCGGCGGAGATCGCCAAGAGCCTAAAGATAAAAATCTACACCATCGGCGCGGGCACGAAGGGGCTCGCCCCCTACCCGGTCTCGGTGATGGGGCGGGTCGTCTTCGAACGCGCCCCGACCGACATCGACGAGGAGACGTTGCGCATGATCGCGCGGACGACCGGCGGGCAGTACCACCGGGCGCAGGACGAAGAGGCGCTCCGGCGGATCTACGACCGGATCAACGCGATGGAGAAGGTTCAGATCGAAGAGGACCGTTTCTCCGAGCATCGCGAACTGTTCCCGTTCCTCCTGATCCCGGCGTTCGTCCTCCTCTTCGCGGAGGCGGCGGCAGGCGCGACGGTGTTGCGGAGGCTGCCCTGATATGCAGTGGGGAAACGCGTCGTTCCTGCATCTGCTCTGCTGGTGGCGGCCTTCGCCCTGTTCCTGAAATGGGCCGCGGGTCGTCGGCGCAGGGCGCTGGAGAGATTCGCCGAGCCGGCGCTCGCCCCCGCCCTCGTCATCGGCCTGAGCGGCCGGCGGCGCAAGGCGCGGGCGCTCCTTTTGACGGCCGCCCTCGCCCTCATCGCGGTCTCCCTCGCCCAGCCCAAGTGGGGCTACCATTGGCGGCGGGTGACGCGGGAGGGGATCGATATCGTCATCGCCATGGACACCTCCAAGAGCATGCTCGCCGCGGACGTGAAGCCGGACCGCCTCACCCGGGCCAGGATGGAGGTGAGCGAGCTGTTGGACCGCCTGCGGGGGGACCGGGTGGCGCTCGTCGTCTTCGCGGGGACGGCCTACACCCTCTGCCCGCCGACGCTCGACTACGCGGCGCTCCAGATGTTCCTCAAGGCGGTGCGGGTGGGGGTCGTTCCGCTCGGCGGCACGGATATCGGGGGCGCCATCGGGCAGGCGATCCGCATCTTCGAGGAGGGCGAGCGCGAGCACCGCGCGCTCATCCTCCTCTCAGACGGGGAGGATCTGCGGGAAGGGACCGAGGCCGCGGCGAAGAGGGCGAAGGAGCTCGGCGTGAAGATCTTCTCGGTGGGGATCGGGAGCCCGTCGGGCGAGCTGATCCCTGTCGAGGACGACGCGGGGGGCACAAGCCACCTCAAGGACCGCGAGGGGCGGGTCGTGCAGACGAAGCTGGACGAGCGCACGCTCCAGCAGGCGGCCTTGTTGACGGGGGGCGCCTACGTCTATCCCTCCGGCGGAACCTTCGGCCTCGTGACACTGTACGAGCAGGAGATCGCCGAGATGGAGAAGAAGGAGCTCGTGGAACGGCAGCGGAGGGTGTACGTCAACCGGTTCCAATGGCCGCTCGCCGCGGCGTTCGTCCTCCTCTGCGTGGAGACGGCGATAAGCGAGCGGATGGGCCGCAGGAAACGGGGGCCCGCCCGGGCGGGAGTCGGGGGGCGCGGCGCATGAGCGGATTCGGCGCGTGGAGGAGGATCGGGGCGGGCGTCGCCGCGGCGGCCCTCTCCGTCTCCTCTCTCGGCCTCTCGTATCCCGCCGCGCGGAAAGCCGTGCGGGGCGACGAGGCGTACCGGAGGGGCGACTACGGGGAGGCGCTGCAGCGCTACTCGGAGGCGCTGGCGGAGGCGCCCGAGGAGCCGCGGCTCTTCTTCAACATCGGCGACGTCCTCTACCGCCAGGGGGGCTACCCCGAGGCCGTGAAGTTGTTCCAGAGGGCCGCGGTGACGGGCGATTCGCGGCTCCGCGCGAAGTCGTGGTACAACATCGGCAACGCGCACTACCGCTCCGCCGCGCGGGAAGGCGCGCCGGAGGCGGCGGGGCAGGCCGGCGACATGGAGGCGCTGAAGCGGTCGGCCGCCTCCTACATCAGGGCGCTCGAGTGCGCCCCCGACGACCTGGACGCGAAGTACAACCTCGAGTTCGTCCAGCGAGAGATCCGGAAACTGGAACAGCAGCAGCAAAAGCAGAAAAACAAGGAGGAGGAGAAGGAAAAGGAGAAGGAGAAGGACAAGCGGCAGGAACAACAAGACAAGGATGATAAAGACAAAGAGGACGAGCAGGACAAGCCGCCCCAGTTCACCTATCGCCCTGCGCCGGACGAGGAGTGAGTATGCGATTGAACGCAGTGCCGAGTCGCGCAGTTATCGCTGCGGTACTGGTGTGTGCGGCATCTGTGACCCCGCGCGCCCATGCCGCCAAAAACGATGTGCCGTCGGGCGCCGGCCGGACCGAAGTGGATACAAAGGGCACGCCCATCTGGTGGCAGGGCATGCTACACAAGGACGGCGATGTCGATTGGTACCGCTTTGATTCAGAAGAGCCGGGGATGCTCAATCTGGCGTTTGAAAAACCTGCAGGGAAGGAGTTCTTCTGTAGCCTTTTTTCGGAGGGCGATACCCGCACGCCTATTATTGCGGTGCCGCCCGGAGAGGTGGGGAAGAAGTTCAACGGATACACCGCTGTGAAACTGGGAAGGGGGACGTACTTCCTCAAGATCTGGGGATCGCCGGGCCATTTCTCCAAGAAGCAGGATGAGAAATATCAGTATGCGCTCACCGTGCCGATGGGGGGCGGCACGGGGGGCGGCGCCAACCAGCAGCAGCCTCAGCAGGAGCATGAAACCCCCCAGCCGCAGCAGGCGCAGCCGACCCCCCAGGTGACGCAGACCCCCCAGGCGCGACAGGAAGGACAGCCGGTCCCAAAGGCAGGTGGAGAACTGACGGAGGATCAGGCAAGGGCGCTGATCGAGGCGCTCGAGCGGGAGGAGCGCGACCCCACGCACCTGCTCCAGATCGAGGGCGCCCCCGCAGAGACGCACGCGGACAAGGATTGGTGACGGTCGCGGTTCCCGGCATCTCGTTGCTGGTTTCCGCGGGGAGCGGAGGATATACTTACGCCGGTATGCGCACGCTGGTCTGCGGCATTGTGGCGGCATGCATCTGCGCTCCGGGAAGCGCCGGCGCGGCGGAGCTCTCCGCCTCGGTGGACCGGAACGTCGTCTCCCTCGACGACCGGCTGGTGTTGAGCGTGGAGGTCTCGGGGGCCGGGCAGGGGAGCGCCCCCGAGCTCCCCCCGCTCGACGGTTTCGCCGTCGCCCACACGGAGCGCTCGACACAGATCCAGATCGCGAACTTCCAGATGACGACGAGCGCCCGGTACGACTACACCCTCGTTCCCCTCAAGGCCGGCAGGCTCGTCATCGGCCCCGTCACCCTGCGGGAGGGGGACCGGGAACAGCGCACGCCGCCGATCACGGTCGAGGTGCTCGACCGAGGCCGTCCGGTTCCCCCCTCCCCGCCGCCTTCCGGCGCCGGCCGCCCGGCTTCGCCCGCCCCGCGCGAACCCGACTCCGCCCCGGGCGCCGCGCCGCCGGAGCGGATGTTCATCGAGATCGAGGCCGACAAGACGAATCCGTGGCTCCGCGAGCAGGTCATCCTCACCTTCAGGTTCTGTTACGCCGACGTGGCGCTCGCGGATCAGCCCGTCTACGAGGCCCCCCCCGCGCACGGCTTCGTCGAGAAGCAGCTTGGCGACGGGAGGAGCGTCAACTCCACCCGCGTGATCAACGGCAGGCGCTACCTGGTAAGCGAGCTCAAGACCGCGCTCTACCCGTACCGGACGGGGGAGCTCGCCGTGGGCCCGGCGCGCCTCAAGGGGAACATCCTGGCCGATTCGCCGCGTCGCGCGCGCCCCCCGCGCGGCTTTTTCGACATGGACGATTTCTTCGGCGATCCGTTCTTCGGCGGCTTCGTCAAGAAGCCGTTCTCGCTCGTCTCCAACGAACTGAAGATCGACGTCCGCCCCCTCCCGAAGGAGGGGGCGCCGGAGGGGGAGGTCCCGGTCGGCAGGTACCGACTCGCGGTGGAGGCCAAGCCGCGGGAGGTCCGTGCGGGCGACCCGGTCACGCTCACGATGACGCTCACCGGCGAGGGGGACCTGGAGCGTGTGCCCCCGCCCCGGGTGCGCGCCCTCGACGGCTTCAAGAGCTACGAGCCGACCGGGAGCGTTTCGGCGGGGGGCAAGACGTTCGAGCAGGCGATCGTGCCGCTCGACGAGAAGATCACCGAGATCCCGCCGGTGATCTTCACCTATTTCGATCCCGGCGAGGGGCGGTACGTGACCCTGAAGGAGGGCCCCGTTCCCCTGAAGGTGCTCCCGCCGCAGGAGGGCAACGGGAAGATCGTGAGTCTGCCGTCGGCGGCGGGGGGGCGGGACGTGCAGCTCATCGAGAGGAACATCGTCTTCATCAAGACCTCGCCGGGAACGCTGAAACGGGAGGCGGCCACGGAGGCGCCGGGAGTTCGTTTCTGGCTCCTCCAGGCGGTTCCACTTATCGCGGTCGCCGCGGCGGCCGCGCACGCGCGGCACCGGTCGCGCCTTCGCTCCGACCGCGGGTATGCCCGCCTCCACCGCGCCGGGCGGGCCACCCGGGCGCGCCTGAAATCGGTCGAGAGGGCGATGCGGAAGGGGAACGCGGAGGAGTTCTACGGCGGCATCGCGAAGGCGGTGAGCGGCTATGTCGCCGACCGGCTGAACATGCCGGCGGGGGGGATGACGCCCGATCTGGTCCGCGAGGCGCTGGCCTCGCGGGGGGTGGACCCCGGGCTCATCCGACGCCTGGACGAATTGTACCGGACCTGCGACCTCGCGCGTTTCGCCCCCTCCGGCGCGGCGGGGAACGAGATGGCGCACTGCCACGGCGAGGCGACGGGGGTGCTGGAGGAGCTCAGGAGGGGGAGATGGTGAGACCGACGGGAACCGTGCTCCTTTTCGCGTCGCTCCTCGCCGCCCCGCTCGCCGCCGGAGGCGCCGAAACGGCGCCGCTTCGCGAGACGCCCCAATCCGCGGCGGCCGCCGCGGGCAGGCCGGAGACGAACGCCGACCCGCGCGAAATCTTCGCGCGCGCCAACCGTCTCTACGAGGCGGGCGACTACGCCGCGGCGGCGGTGGGGTACGAGAAGCTGGCGAAACGCGGCTACCGGGGCGGGAACCTCTTCTACAACCTCGGGAACGCCTACCTGAAGCTGGACCGGAAGGGGCCCGCGATCCTCTGCTACCGGAAGGCGTCGCGGTTCCTTCCGCGGGACCAGGACCTCAAGAGCAACCTCGACTACGCCATTTCCCTCATCGAGGATCGGCTGGAACCGGCGCGCCGGTCGCCGCTCCTGCGGCGGTGGGACGCGGCGGTCGGTTGGTTCACCCTGCCGGAGTGGCTGCTCGCGGCGGCGGCGATCCTCTGGGCGCTCTGCGCCTCGCTGGTCGTCATGATCTACGCCCCGCCCGCGCGGCCCGCCTTCTCGAGGGTCTCCGCGACGCTCGCTGTTCTCCTCCTCGCCGCCTCCGCGGCCGCCTTTTCCCGCGCCCGCGTCGAGAGGCGCGAGGAGGCGGTCATCCTCGCCCGCGAGGCGCGCGTCAGGTACGGCCCCTCGGAGAACGACGTGGTCGCCTTCCTGCTCCATGAGGGGGCGACGGTCGAGGCGAGGAACGAGAAGGGGGACTGGCGCCAGGTGTCTCTCCCGGACGGGAAGGCGGGGTGGGTGCGGAAGGAGGAGTGCGGCCTCGTCCAATGAGCGCGTCAGCGCCGGAGCCGCAGCTCCTTCAGGGCGCGCTCCAGCTCCTCGACGCGGGCCTTGAGCCGCTCCTTCTCCATCGTCTTCTCCTTGCTCCTGACGTGGACGAGCATGCCCAGCACGGTGAACATCAGCGCCCAGGTCACCGCGCGGCCCGAACCGCCCGCGTGGTGCATGATCAGAATCTCCTCGAGGATGCCGTAGATCCCGAGGATGCACAGTACCACACACCAGAAGAGCATCGATCACCTCCCTCCGCCGGCGCCGCTCACGAACGAAGTATAGCGCACCGTCGCGGGTTCGTATACGGGGAAGCGCACGGCTCCTCCGTCGCGTATCGGTAGTCGTCGCGGGCGAGGAGGATGAGCGGGATCGCCGCGAGACTGCACGCCCCCGCCGCCAGATACGCCGCCGAAAAGCCGAACCGCCCGCCCGCCCACCCGAAGACGAGCGCCCCCGCGGACTGGGATCCGACCATCAGCAGGTAGATGAGGCCGCTCGCGCCGCCGAGGCGCGCGCGGGGAAAGAGCCGGGCGATGCCGAGGTAGGAGAAGACGGCGAAGCCGGCGTCGCCCGCCTCGTGGACGAGTCGGAAGAGGAACGCGGGGACCGTGTTTCGCGCCGCCCCGAAGGCGATGAGCCCCGCGCCGGAGAGGGCGATCGCGCCGAGGGCCAGGCGCAGGGTCGACGCCCCGCGGTCCCGCCGCGTGCCGAACCAGTAGGAGCAGCAGGCGAGGAAGATGATCGGGACGCCCATGAAGATTCCCGCCTCGGCGGTGCCGAGGCGGAGATCGGTTTCGAGGAACGGCGCGTAGCAGGCGATCTCCGCGCCCCAGTGCAGGCAGAAGAGGAGGATGGCGGCGGCGAAGAGGAGCACGCGCCGCGAGGCCAGGTCGCGCGCGTAGCGGCCCAGCGGCTCGATGCGCACGGTGACCGGGCGGAGGAGAACGGCGCATCCCGTCAACGCGAGGGAGAACGCCGCGGAGAGGAGGAAGACGGCGCGGAAATCGAGCCGCGCGAGGAGGAGGCTGCCGGCGATGATCCCGCAGCCCATCGCGAACTGGGTGAGGAGGTTGTAGAAACCGATCGCGCGGCCCTGGCGGCTCCGGTCGTGGGTCTTGAAGAAAAGGGCGTTCATCGTGACGCGCACGATGTTGTTGCCCAGGCCGCCGACGAGAAACAGCAGGACCAGGGCGGCGAAGCCGCGGCAGAAGGCGAGCCCGAGGTAGAAGACGCAGGTGAGGGCCAGTCCGGCCACGGTGTTCCCCCTCGCGCCGAAGCGGTCCTCGAGGAGGCCGACGAAGAAGGAGCCGAAAATCGCCGTGGCGGTGTAGAGCATCAGCAGGACGCCGATCCGGCCCCCGGCCATCCCGAGCCCGGCCAGATGGATCGAGTAGATGAAGTAGCTGAAGTAGGTGAAGAAGGCGTAGGCGCCGATGAGCGCGTGGTTGAGGAATTTGTCCCTGTCCATCCGTCCGCCGGGGTTACCCGGCGCCTCCCGAGGGCCTGAAGTCCTTGAGGATGAGTTCCGTCCGTTTCACGCCGCGCCACTCCCCCCGGCGGGGGGCGTAGGCGATGTCGAGCGGGCCGCCGGAGAGCTCGGGGAGGCGATGCGCCATGTTCCAGCCGACGCACTCGAGCGGGTCGGCGCCCGGCTCGGGAGCGACGAGGGCGAACTTGAGGTGCGTCCCGCTCGCGCCCATCGTCCGCGGCGCCCCCGCCACGTGCACCCGTTCCGAAACGATGACCGGCTGCGGGTTCCCCGACCCGAACGGTTCGAGGCGACCGAGAAGGCCGAGGAAGGCGGGATCCAGCTCGCCGAGCGGAAGGGCGCAGTCGACGGAGAGGGAGGGGACGAGGTCCTCGTCGGAGAGGAGCTCCTCGGCGACCGCGCTGAACCGCTCGCGGAACGCCTCGATGTTATGGAGGGGCAGGGTGAGCCCGGCGGCGAGACGGTGCCCCCCGAACGAGGAGAAGAGGTCCCGGCATCGGGAGAGGCCGCCGAACAGGTCGAAGGCGGGGATGCTGCGCGCGGAGCCGTGGCCCCCCTGCGCGTCGAGGGCGATGACCACGGTCGGGCGGTGGTACCGTTCCAGTATCCGCGCCGCGACGATCCCGATGACGCCCGGGTGCCAGTCCTTTCCCGCGACGACGAGCGCCTTCCGCCGCCCGGCATCCCCGCTTCGCTCCACCTGGAGGAGCGCCTCCCCGGCGATCCGCTTCTCGATCGCCTGGCGGCGGGCGTTCAGCCGGTTGAGGGCATGCGCGGCCGGCCGGCAGTTCGCGAGGTCCCGCGCGAGGAGCAGGCCGGTCGCCTCCTCCGGCGAACCGACGCGACCCGCGGCGTTGATCCGCGGGCCCACCTGGAAGGCGAGATGGCGCGCCTGCACCGCCCCCGGGTCGATATCCGCCGCCAGGAGCAGCGCCTCGATCCCCGGGAGCGGTTCGCGGGCGAGGGCTTCGAGGCCGAGCATCGCGATGATGCGGTTCTCGCCCCGGAGCGGGGCCACGTCGGCGACGGTGCCGAGCGCCGCGAGCTGGAGCAGCTCCCCCCACGGGAGGCGGGCCGGGAGCGTCTCCACGAGCGCGCGGGCGAACTTGAGGACGACGCCCGCGGCGGCGAGGTCCCCGAACGGATAGGGGCACCCCTCCTTCTTCGGGTTGACGACCGCCGTCGCCGGGGGGAGGGGCCCCTTGGGGAGATGGTGGTCGATGACGATCACGTCCAGCCCCGCCTCGCGGGCCTCGGCGACCGGGCCCGCCGCCTCGGTGCCGCAGTCGAGCGTGACGATGAGCGAGGCGCCGAGGCGGCGCGCCGCGCGCACCCCCCGGGCGTTGAAGCCGTACCCCTCGGTCAGGCGGTTTGGATGGATGAACGCGTAGCGGAGCCCGAGCGCCTCGAGCACCTTCCCCATCGCCGCGGTGGAGCTGATGCCGTCGACGTCGTAGTCGCCGAAGAGGAGCACCGTCTCCCCGCGTTCCCGCGCCATGCGCAGACGCACGGTCGCCTTCTCCATTTCGTCCATCAGGAGGGGGTCGTGGAGGTCGGAGATGCGCGGGGAGAGGAAGATACGCGCCGCCTCGGCGGTGGCGATTCCCCTGCCGGCGAGGATGCGGGCGAGGGGGAGGGGGAGGGACGCATCGGCGGCGAGGCGGGCGACCTCCCCCTCGTCCACGGCACGGATCCGCCAGCGCATCGCACCCCCCATACCCGCATGCGGGCCGTTGTTGTGGAAGGCGGCCCCGCACGGTGTGCTATACTACCATAGAAATGAGAAGACGGTTCATCCCCGCACTCCTGCTCCTCCTCGCCGCGCATGGCTGCGCCCTGATCGGCGGGCGCGCGCCGTGCGTCGACACGGCACGGCGCCTGCAGGAGCTCGACGCCGCGCTCACCGATGCGGAGCGGATGTGGAGGGAGGCGATCGACGATCCGTGGACCGAGCCCGAGCTCAGGCGGAGCTACGCGGAGATGCAGAATCTGTGCCGGGAATGCGGCGCCCGCCGCGGCGGCTTCGAGAGCGTGGAGCAGAAGACGCTCTGCGACCGCGTCGCGAGCCCGTTCGAGATCTACCACAACCGGCTCCGCGTGCAGGTGAACAACCTCGAGGAGCAGATAGAGATCAGGGACCTCAAGGGCGCCCCCGAGCCGAACACGGTCGCCTACGAATACAAGCGGCGCCCCTCGAGGGACAACCTCGAGAAGCTCCGGAACGTCTTTTCCCAGGTCCACCGCTACTACGTCGGCGATCGGTACACCTGGACGCGGTACATCAACAAGTACGCCTTCCAGAAGTCCCGCAGCGACCATTTCGGCGCGGCCTTCGCCGCGCGCGACGCGGAGTACCGCGCCCTGCGCGACACGCCGGGCGCGGAGCGGCGCGAGGTGCGGCTCGCCCGCAAGCGCGCGGAGTTCGCCTTCAAACGGCTCAAGAACGAGTACCTCGACAACGATCTTCCCCCCGCGGGGGAGGTGAACGCGTTCTTCCTCGCCCGCTCGCTCGATGACTACCACCGCCTCGCCAGGGAGGAGGCCGCCGACGCCGCGACGCGGGCCGCCAACGGGAGACGCAAGGAGGTCGTCGTCTTCGTCCACGGGCTCGGGGAGACGAGGCGCTCGTGGGGGAGGCTCCCCGAACTGCTCGCCCGCGAGGATACGGTGAACCCGTTGCCGGGGGGGATCTACTTCAAGGTCTACCTCTTCCAGTACGACACGGTCGAGGACTCCAAGAGCGTGGAGGGGTTCAAGAACGAGCTCGCCGGCTTCATCAGCGACGTGCGGCGGGACGAAGGCGTCGAGCGCATCCACCTCGTCGGCCACAGCTTCGGCGCGGTCCTCTCCCTCAAATACATCGGCCACCAGGCGGACGAATTCCTCGAGGGGGTCGACGCGAACGATTCGCGGCGCGTCGCCGAGACGCTCCTGCGCGCCCGCCTCGAGGGTAGATTCGCGCCGACGGTGAAGAGCTTCACCTCCGTCGCCGGGTCGCTCTGCGGGAGCGAGATCGCCAACATCGCGGGCGACCGATTCATCCCGCAGGAGCGGCTCTTCCGCAGGTCGCTCCCCCTCTTCCGCAGCGGCGTGCCCGGCTACGGCGACATCCAGGTGCGCGAGAACCAGATCGGCAGCGAGGTAAACATCGCCTCCTTCAGGCGGCTCGACACCGAACACCCGCTGGATCCGCTGGGGCTCCTCGGCATCCTCCCGAAGGGCGCCCGGGAGGAGGCCGGGGGGGACGCGGAGACGCTCCGGGCGGCGGCGATACCGACGCTCTGCATCGTGGGGGATCCGGTGAAGATCCAGTCGTTCTCCACGGCGAAGGGGTTCCTCAAGCTGGGGGAGGCGTGGAGGATCTTTTGGGTGGACGGTCTCGCGCAGGTGCTCGGCTCATTCCAGAGGGATGAGGACGACGGCCTGGTGAAGAGCTACAGCGCCAACCTCAACCACGGATGGCTGACCGGGGCGGGGGAGGAGATCGGCTACCGCAGTGCGGGGGTGCGCTACGCCCCGTACGCGCACTTCAGCCTCTGCCGCGTCGACTCCCGGCAGCACCCGACCTACCGCTACCTCGTTTCGTTCCTCAGCGGCCGACTGTTGCCGCAGCTCGGAAAGTCGTTCCACCGGATAGAGCTGTTCGGGACGCTCCTGCGGGTCTTCCCGGAGGGGATCGACCCGGTGCGGGCGCCCGGCTCGTCGTTCATGCCGGAGGAGCGCGTCGTCTACCTCGACGACCGCAAGCTGGTGCTTCCCCGCCTCCGGATCCGGCCCGTCTTCGACCGCCGCGGCGGGGAACCGGCCACGGAGAACGTGCGCCTGCGGCATCCGACATGGAACAGGATGACCGGGGTGCATTTCTGCGAGGGCCGGGTGCGGGACCTGTCGCGCCCGGCGCGGGTTGTCTACCTGATTTCCGCCGACGGCTACGAGGATATGCGCGTCTCCATCCCGGTGCAACCGGGGGAGGCGACGTACGCCGTCGATCTGACGCTGAAGAAAAAGGGAGGGAAACCGTGAACCTTGCGATTCTCGCGGCCATCACCGCATTTCTTGTCTCCCCGTCGGCGGTTGAGGGGGAGGAGTACAGCTTCTCCGAGGGGGAGGGGAGTTTCTACGCCCTGCGGCACCGCCCGGCGGACCAGGAGCCGCACGAAGAGGTGGTGGGGTCCTGGATCGCGATGAACCGGGCGAGGAGGCAGGCGCGCGAGGGCGGCTACGAGCTCGAGATCAAGGGACCGTTCGGGGGCCCCCGCGAGGCGTCGTCGTTCATCCGGAGGGCGTGGAATCCGGAGTTCGGCAAGCCCAAAAAGCCGGTCTACATCGTCACCCCGCGTTCGAGTCCCACCGTGGGGGGGGGGGCCGCTTCGCAATGAGCCGCATCCGCTTTTTCCTCAACTTCATCAGGAGCCCGCGGCAGGTGGGCTCGGTGACGCCCAGCAGCCGGTGGCTGTGCAGGCGTCTCCTGGGAGCGGCGGATTTGCCCGAGACCGGTTGCGTCGTGGAATTCGGCCCCGGCACGGCCTGCCTCACGCGGATGATCCTCGACGCGCTCCCGGCCGGCGCGCGCCTCATGGCGTTCGAGATCAACCAGGATTTCGTGGAGATGCTGCAACGCGAACTGCCGCACCCGCGGCTGCTGCTCGTCAACGACAGCGCCGAGCACGTCGAGCGGCACCTGCGCGCCCGCGGGTACGACGGGGCCGACTACATCTTCTCCGGGCTCCCGTTCACGACGATCCCGTCGGCCCTCCGGGAGCGGATACTCCGCGCCGCCTATGCCGCCCTCAAGCCCGGCGGGAAGTTCATCGCCTACCAGTACTCGTTGATCCTGCGGCGGATGCTCCTCGGGATCTTCGACGACGTGCGACTGGGCTTCGAACCCCGGAACATCCCTCCGGCGTTCTGTTTCGTCTGCACGAAGCGTTCGTCGGAACCGCGCGGATCGGAGCGGGGACGGGGAAGCTGAATCCGGCCGCGGGGCGAGGATCGGCCTGATCGGCCAGCGGACCGGCACGGATATCCGCGGATCGTCCGTGCGCGTCACGCCGGGCATCACCGTGCGGATCCGCGCCGACGCGGGCCCTGCACCCTCTGCGGCAACGTATGCGTATGGACACGCCGATCGGCGTCTTCGACTCGGGGCTCGGGGGCCTCACGGTCGTGCGGCATCTCCGGCGGCTGCTGCCGGACGCGGGGATCGTCTACTTCGGCGACACCGCGCGGGTGCCGTACGGGAGCAAGTCCCGGGAATCCGTCACCCGCTTTTCCCGGGAGAGCTGCCGCTTCCTGCTCGGCCAGGGCGTGGGGAGGATCGTCGTCGCCTGCAACACCTCCTCGGCGCTCGCCCTCGAGGCCTTGCGGGCCGAGTTCGCCGTCCCGCTGCACGACGTGATCGTCCCGGGCGCGCGCACGGCCGCGGAGCTCACCCGCAGCGGCAGGATCGGGGTCATCGGCACGCACGCCACGGTCCGCAGCGGCGCCTACGAACGCGCGCTCAAGGCCCTCGACCCGTCCCTCTCCGTGCACCAGCGGGCCTGCCCGCTGTTCGTCCCCCTCGCGGAGGAGGGGTGGCTCGACAGGCCCGCGACGGTCGAGATCGCCCGCGACTACCTGCTGCCCCTCAGAGAGACCGGGATCGACGTGTTGATACTCGGCTGCACCCACTACCCGGTCCTCGCGGCGACGATCCGCCTCGTGATGGGCGACGGCGTGGCGCTGGTCGACTCGGGCCGCTCCTGCGCCGAGGCGGTCCGCCGCGGGGCAGGGGCGCACCCGCCGCCCGGGAGGGCGGGGCGGGTCCGCTACTTCGTGAGCGACATGCCGGAGCGGTTCAGGGAGATCGGCAGGGTCTTCATGGGCGCCGAGATCGGGGACGTGACGGTGGTGAGCCCGGGGGGCGGAGTGAGATGAGACCGGTCGGCCTTGTCGCCGGGGGGTGCAGGCGCGACAACGTGCGGCGCGCCCTCGATCTCGTGCGTGACGACTGCGCCCCCCTCGCCGCGGCGCGCCGCGTCCTCGTCAAGCCGAACCTAACAGCCACGCGCGCGGCCCGCGCGAACTCCCACGCGGACGCCGTCCGGGGGATCATGGACTTCATCTCCTCCCTCCCCGGCGGCCTCGCGGGGAAGGAGATCGCGGTCGTCGAGGGGAGCGGGAGCGCCTACTACGAGCGATGCCTCACGCGCGACCTCTTCGAGACGTTCGGCTTCACGGCTCTCGCGCGGGAGTACCCGAACCTGTCGCTCGTGCCGATCGAGGAGTGCCGCGACTACCTCCCGGTCCCCGTCCGCTCGATCGCCGGGCCGGAGACGGTCGGCCTGGCGGCGGTCGTCCGCGACTTCGACTACCGTATCTCCCTCAACCTCCCCAAGACCCACAACTACGCCATCCTCACGGCGGGGATCAAGAACATGATGGGGCTGCTGCGGCAGGAGGACAAGTCGATGATCCACGGCCTCCGCACCCCGAGCGCCCCGGACGCCGGCTCCGTCATCGGCAGGATCCCGACCGCCTGGATCGCCTGGATGCGGAGGAGGGCGCCGTGGCTCGTGAACGCCGTCTTCGCCCGCTCGACGGCGTACCTCAACGCCGTCCGGGTGATCCACCGCAACGTCGCCGCGGTGGCCCGCGAGGCCTGGCCGGACCTCGTGGTGATCGACGCGTGGGAGGGGATGGAGGGGAACGGGCCGATCGACGGGGAGCTGGTGGATTTGAAGGCGGCGGTGGCGTCCGCGGACGCGCTGAAGGCCGACGGGGTGACGGCGCGCCTGATGGGGTTCGAGCCGGCCGAGGTCGGCTACCTCCACTACCTTGCCGAGGAGGGGAGGGGCTCGACCGGGCTCGAGGGGCTGAGGGGGGAGGAGGTCGGGCGCGTCGCCCGGCGGTTCCGGCGGCACCCGACCTACCCGATCCAGCGGCTCTGGCGTGAGGGCCCCGAAGGGAGGGGAGGGGCGGCGTGAAATCGTTCACCGAGCACCTCTGGTTCGATACGAAGCGCCGGCGTGAGTTCATCAACATCACACCCCTCGTCGAGGAGTGCCTGCGGAAGAGCGGAATCCGCGAGGGGCTCTGCCTCGTGAACGCCATGCACATCACCGCGAGCGTCTTCGTGAACGACGACGAACGGGGGCTCCACGAGGACCTCGAGGCGTGGCTCGAGTCGCTCGCCCCGCACGCGCCCGTCTCCCGCTACCGGCACAACGACACGGGGGAGGAGAACGCGGACGCGCACCTCAAGCGGACGGTCATGGGGCGGGAGGTCGTGGTCGCGGTTACGCGCGGGAAGCTCGACGTCGGCCCGTGGGAGCGGATCTTCTACGGGGAATTCGACGGAAGGCGGAGGAAGCGGGTGCTCGTGAAGATCGTGGGGGAGTAGGCCGTGATCACCATCGTGCTCGGGGACATCACGCGGGAGGATACGGAGGCGATCGTCAACGCCGCCAACAGCGGCCTGCGCGGGGGCGGCGGGGTCGACGGCGCCATCCACCGGGCGGCGGGCCCCTCCGTCATGCGGGAGTGCCGGGAAATCGGGGGGTGCCCGACCGGCGGGGCGGTCGTCACTGGGGCGGGAAACCTCGCGGCGAAGAAGATCATCCACGCCGTCGGACCGGTCTGGCGGGGCGGGTCGCGCGGCGAAGCGGAGCTGCTCGCCTCCGCGTACGCCCGATGCTTTCTCCTCGCCCGGCAGCACCGGCTCCGAACCATCTCCTTCCCCTGCATCAGCACCGGCGTGTACCGCTATCCGCTGGAGGACGCCGCCCGGATCGCCCTCCGGCAGGGAAAGGTTTCCGAGGGCGATTTCGACGAGATCCGCTACGTCTGCTTCTCGGAGCAGGACGCGCGGGTGTACCGGAGGGTGCGGGAGGAGATCGAGCGCGGCGACCGGCGCTGACCAGGGGGCGTCTATTCTCTGGACACGCGCCCCCCGTCGCCATACAATGCACCGCTGCACCGACCGACCGGAGCCGTGATGAGGGACAGGCCGCGCAGAAAACCGAGGATGCACGGGCACTACCTCCGCATCCCGTCCTGGGCCGCGCTGAAGTGCCGGACGCTCCCCGCGCACGGCCCCGCCGCGAGCGTCGTCAGCATCGAGATCGAGAAGCACCGCCCGATCCCCGTGCGCGAGCCGATCGTCCCCGAGGAGAAGCACGGCGGCGCATCCGCGGACGGCGTGCTCTTCGAGTGGGGCGAGCGCCTCCCCCCGGGGATGCCGATCGAGATCGAATTCGTGTTGCAGCCCGGGGACGCGCCCGTCGTCCTGAGAGGGGAGGTGGTCGACGCGGCGCCGTGCGAGGATGCGCGCGGCCTTCACCGGATCAGGATGGGGTTCATCGCGGCGACCGACGCCGAGGTGGACGCCATCGCGCTGTTCGTCAAGAGATACTACGTATGAGCCCCCGCCCGCGCCTGGCCGCGGCGCTCCTTCTCGTGGCGGCGATTGTTTCTTCCGGATGCCTCCGCCCCCCCGCGCACACGATCACGCAGGTGTGCGTCATCGACGCCCTGCTCGCCGGGGCCTACGACGGGCAGCTCTCCTGCGCGGCGCGGCGCAGGCACGGGGATTTCGGACTCGGGACCTTCGACCGGCTCGACGGGGAGATGGCGATGCTCGACGGCGTCGTCCACCAGGTGCGGGCCGACGGGAGTGTGCGTGAGGCGCCGGGCTCGGAGACGACCCCCTTCGCGATGGTGACCCGGTTCTCCCCGACCCGCGCCGTCCCGGTCGCCCCCGGCGCCGGGCCCGCCGATCTGGAGGCGCTCCTCGACCGCGCCTTCCCGGACGCGAACCTCTTCTGCGCGATCCGAATGCGGGGGCGCTTCTCCGCGGTGAGGACGCGGAGCGTCCCCGCGCAAAAGAAACCGTACCCGCCGCTCGTGGAGGTGACGAAATCGCAGCCGGTCTTCGGGAGGGAGCAGGTTTCGGGCACGCTCCTCGGCTTCCGCTCGCCGGCCTATGCCGGCAGGGTTACCGCCCCCGGATACCACCTGCACTTCCTCTCCGACGACAGGGCCTTCGGGGGGCACGTCCTCGATTTCAGGGTCGAATCCGGCGTCGCCGAGCTGGACCCGTGCACCCGCTTCCTCCTCGTCCTCCCGGAGCCGGGAAGCGCGTTCGGGACGATGGACCTCGGGGGGGACAGGTCGGCGGAGCTGGAGGCGGCGGAGCGGGGCGGCGGGACGGTCAGACGCTGAAGCGGATCGCGAGGATGTCGCCGTCCTGCACGACGTACTCCTTCCCCTTGAGGTACTCCTTCCCCGCCTCCTTGACCGCGTTCTCGCTCCCCAGCGCGGCGAGGTCGTCGTACCTGATCACCTCCGCCCGGATGAAGCCGCGCTCCATGTCGGAGTGCACGACCCCCGCCGCCGCCGGCGCCGCGGAGCCGCGCCGCACGAGCCACTGGCGCACCTCGTCCGGGCCGACGGTGAAGAACGAGACGAGGTCGAGTGCCGAGAGGAGGAGCCGCGTGAGGGCGTCGACGGCGGGCTCGGCGATCCCCGACGCATCGAGGAACGCCGCCCGCTCCTCCTCCGATTCCAGGCGGGCGATCTCCGCCTCCACCTTGGCCGAGACGGCCATCGCGTGGATGCCGGCGGCGCGGCACTGCGCGGCGATCTGATCGAGCGGCCCGCGGTCCAGGATCGCCTTCTCGGAGACGTTCAGGGCGACGATCATCTGCATCCCGGTGATGAACGGGTAGCCGGAGATCATCCGTCGCTCCTCCGGCGAGAGGGGGAGGGTCCGCAGGGGGCGTTCGCCTTCGAGGTGGGCCTTGATTTTTTCGAGCAGAACCTTCTCGCGGAGGGCGGCGTCGTCGGCCTTCTTCTTCAGGGCGTGCTCGATCCTGCCGAGCCTCGTGTCGGCGAATACGAGGTCGTGAAGGATCAGCTCCGCGTTCACGGCGGCGATGTCCCTGCGGGCGTCCGGCGCCCCGTCGACATGGTAGACCGTGTCGTCCTCGAATCCGCGCACCACATGGCAGATCGCGTCGGCCTCCGCGATCCTCTTGAAGACCGTCCCCTTGGCCAGATCCTCCCTGTTGAGCGCCGGCAGAAGCTCGATCTCGATCCGCGCCCGCGCAATCTTTTCCGGACGGTAAAGGGAGACGAGGCGGTCGAAGCGCGGGTCGCGGATCTCGACGATGCCGACGACCGGCTTGTGAAACGACAGCTCCGCGGCTGAGAGGGGGCGGCGTGCGAGCAGCTCGAAGAGGGTCTTCTTCCCCGTCTGGGGAAGCCCCATGACGACGACCTTCATGCCGCGCCGCTCCGCCCGCGGGAACCGAAAGACGTCCTCATGCCGGTGGCGGCGTCGGGGAGACGGCGAGGCGGGATGGGAAGGATGGTGGAGCTGAGGGGAGTCGAACCCCTGACCTCTTGAATGCCATTCAAGCGCTCTCCCAGCTGAGCTACAGCCCCACGGCGTCGCGCGGCGCGGCCTGCGCAGGGCCGACCATCGCCGCAGGCGACATTATCCCCGCCCGCCCGGGGGAAGTCAATTGCTTTCAAGCTCTGCATCGGATATACTCCTCCCGAAACGCGTCCGAACCGGGCGCGGAGAGGGGCGGCAATGGGAATGACCATCGTCGAGAAGATCCTCGCGGCGCACGCGGGGAAGGGGTCGGTATCGCCGGGCGAGATCGTGATGGCCTCGGTGGACATCGCCCTCGGCAACGACATCACCGCCCCGATCGCGATCCAAGAGTTCAGGGAGGCGGGCGCCCGGCGCGTCTTCGACCCGGCGCGCGTCGTCCTCGTGGCCGACCATTTCACCCCCAACAAGGACATCAAGTCGGCCGAGCATGCGAAGCTCCTCAGGGAGTTCGCCCGGGAACAGGGGCTCACGCACTACTTCGACGTGGGCCGCGCCGGGATCGAGCACGCCCTCCTCCCCGAGAAGGGGATCGTCGTCCCCGGCGACCTCGTGATCGGCGCAGACAGCCACACCTGCACCTACGGGGCGCTCGGCGCCTTCGCGACGGGGGTCGGGAGCACCGATCTCGCCGCGGCAATGGCGACCGGGGAGGTGTGGCTGCGGGTGCCGAACTCCATCCGGTTCGTCTACCGGGGGGCGCTGCGAAGGTGGGTGGGGGGCAAGGATCTGATCCTCCGCACGATCGGCGAGGTGGGGGTCGACGGGGCGCTCTACCGGGCGATGGAGTTCTGCGGCGAGACGATCGAGGCGCTCCCGATGCACGACCGGATCTCCATCTGCAACATGGCGATCGAGGCGGGCGGCAAGTGCGGGATCGTCGCCCCCGACGCGGTCACCGACGAGTACGTCCGCGGGCGGGCGGAGCGCGCGCCGCGCCTGTACGCGAGCGACCCGGACGCCTCCTACGAGCGGGTGATCGAGATCGACGCCGCCGCCGTCGAGCCGCAGGTCGCCCTCCCGCCGCTCCCGGAGAACGCGCGCGGGGTGAGCGAGATCGGCGACGTCCGCATCGACCAGGTGGTGATCGGCTCCTGCACGAACGGGCAGATCGAGGACCTCCGGATCGCGGCGGGGATCCTGAAGGGGCGGAAGGTGCACCCGCGCGTGCGGCTCATCGTCATCCCGGCGACGCAGGCGATCTACGCGCAGGCCCTCGCGGAGGGGCTGCTGGGGACGTTCGTCGAGGCGGAGGGGGCGGTCTCCACGCCCACCTGCGGGCCGTGCCTCGGCGGGCACATGGGCGTGCTCGCCGCGGGCGAGCGGGCGCTCGCGACGACGAACCGCAACTTCACCGGGAGGATGGGGCACCCGTCGAGCGAGGTGTACCTGAGCGGACCCGCCGTGGCCGCGGCGAGCGCGGTCGCGGGGCGCATCGTCGGGCCGGACGCCCTGTGAGCTTCGCCGCGGAGAGGCGGAACGCGCCTTGATGCGGCCGCGGCGCGACCTGGATGCTCGCGGACCGGACGGTGGCGCGGAAGGACTGCGATAGGGGGCGGGGCGCCCTGCGTGCGGGCTCCGGGCACCAAGAGGAAGGCATGAAGATCAGAGGGGCGGCGTGGAAGTTCGGCGACGACGTCAACACCGACGAGATCATCCCCGCGCGGTACCTGAACACCATCGATCCCGCCGCGCTCGCGGCGCACTGCATGGAGGACGCCGACCGCGATTTTGCGAAGAGGGTGCGCCCGGGGGATCTGCTCGTCGCGGGGAAGAACTTCGGCTGCGGCTCCTCCCGCGAGCACGCGCCGATCTGCATCAAGGCCGCGGGGGTGGCGGCGGTGATCGCCTCCTCCTTCGCCAGGATCTTCTACCGGAACGCGTTCAACATCGGCCTCCCGATCTTCGAGTCGCCCGAGGCAAGCGCGGCGGTCGCCGCCGGGGATGAGGTCGAGATAGACGCCGATGCCGGAAAGATCGCAAATCTCACCCGGAAGGAGACGTACCGGGCGGCGGTCATCCCGCCGTTCATGCAGGAGCTCGTGAAGGCGGGGGGGTTGATGGCGTACGTGAAGAAACGGATCGGGGAAAAGCAACGGTAGGGAGGGGAGATGGCACGGAACCACGAGATCGCGGTCATCCCCGGCGACGGGACGGGGCCGGAGGTGATTCGGGAGGGGCTCAAGGTCGTGCGGGCCGCCGCGGAGCGGTTCGGGTTCGAGATCACGACCCGGGAGTACGACTTCGGAGGGGAGCGCTACCTCAAGACGGGCGAGACGCTCCCCGACGGGGCCGTCGACGAGCTCCGCGGGTTCAAGGTCGTCTACCTCGGCGCCATCGGCCACCCGGGCGTGAAGCCCGGCATCCTCGAGAAGGGGATCCTCTTGCGGCTGCGCTTCGAGCTCGACCAGTACATCAACCTGAGGCCGATCAGACTCTATCCGGGCGTCGAGACCCCGCTGAAGAACAAGGGGCCCGCGGAGATCGACTTCGTCGTGGTCCGGGAGAACACCGAGGACGTCTACGCGGGGATCGGGGGGTTCCTCAAGAAGGGGACCCCGGACGAGGTGGCGCTGCAGGAGATGATCTACACCCGCAAGGGGGTGGAGCGCTGCGTCCGGTACGCCTTCGAGCTCGCCAGGACCCGGAAGAGGAAGAAGCTCACCCTCTGCGCGAAGACGAACGTGCTGACCTACGCGCACGACCTCTGGCAGCGCGTCTTCGACGAGGTGGGGGCGGAGTACCCGGACGTGCAGCGGGACTACGCGCACGTGGACGCCACCTGCATGTGGATGGTGAAGAGCCCCGAGTTCTTCGACGTGATCGTGACGACGAACATGTTCGGCGACATCATCACCGACCTCGGCGCGATGATCCAGGGCGGGATGGGGATCGCGGCCGGGGCCAACATCAACCCATCCGGCACCTCCATGTTCGAGCCGATCGGCGGCTCGGCGCCCAAGTACACCGGGAAGAACGTCATCAACCCCCTCGCGGCGATCTCCGCGGGCGGGATGATGCTCGATTTCCTGGGGGAGAAGGAGGCGGGGCGCGCCGTCGAGGAGGCCGTGATGAAGGCGGTCTCGACCAGAATCAGGTGCCTCTCGGCCGGCAAAATGGGGATGGGGACCGACGCGGTCGGGGACCTGGTCGCGTCCCTGGTGCGCGGCTGACGGGGGAGAGGACGAAGAGTATGGCGCGACGATACACGGTGGCAATCGCCGGCGCGACGGGGGTCGTGGGGACGGAGATGCTCCGCACCCTCGCGGCGAGGAACTTCCCCGTGGGGAAACTGCGGCTGCTCGCCTCGGCGCGGTCGGCGGGGAAGCGGTTGCGCTTCGCCGGAGAGGATATCCCGGTCGAGGAACTCACGGCGGATTCGTTCGCGGGGGTCGAGATCGCGCTCTTCAGCGCGGGGGCGGCGCGCAGCAAGGAGTTCGCCCCGGCGGCGGTGAAGGCCGGGGCGGTCGTCGTGGACAACTCGAGCGCCTTCCGGATGGATCCCGACGTCCCCCTCGTCGTCCCCGAGGTGAACCCGGAGAAGGTGCGGGAGCACAAGGGGATCGTCGCCAACCCCAACTGCTCGACGAGCATCCTCGCCGTGCCGCTCTGGCCGCTCCACCGGGCGGCCCGCATCGTGCGGATCGTGGCGGCCACCTACCAGGCGGCCTCGGGGGCGGGGGCGGGCGCGATGGCGGAACTCCGCCGTCAGGTCCGGGAGATCGAGGAGGGGAGGGAGGCGAACGTCTCCGTCCTCCCGCAGCAGATCGCCTTCAACCTGTTCCCGCATGTGGACGTGTTCCTCCCCAACGGGTACACGAAGGAGGAGATGAAGCTGGTCCACGAGACCCGCAAGATCTTCGGGGACGAGACGATCCGGGTGACCGCGACCTGCGTGCGGGTGCCGATCCTGCGGGCGCATTCGGAGGCGGTGAACATCGAGACGGAGCGCAAGCTCTCCGCGGAGGAGGCGCGCCGGATCCTGGCGAAGGCCCCCGGGGTGTGCGTCGTGGACGAGCCGGAGCGGAAGCGCTACCCGATGCCCTTGACGGCGAGCGGGCGGGACGAGGTCCTCGTCGGTCGCATCCGGGAGGATATCTCCCAGCCCAACGGCCTCGACCTGTTCATCGCCGGCGACCAGCTCCTCAAGGGGGCCGCCCTGAACGCGGTGCAGATCGCGGAACTCCTGATCAAAAACGGATAGGCGCGCGGCCGCTGATTGACGCTGCGTTCCATCCTTTCCCCAGGGCGGACTTCAGCCTGCCCATGGACGAGCGCTGCATTCCATCCATTCCCCAGGGCGGACATCAGTCCGCCCGCGAATGAGCGAGGATAGAGAAAATGGCGGACTTCAGTCCGCCCGTGGACGAGCGCTGCATCCCATCCATTCCCCAGGGCGGACATCAGTCCGCCCGCGGATGAGTAAGGATAGAGAGAAGGGCGGACTTCAGCCCGCCCGCGGACAGCCGTTTGATCTGTTTGAACCGCTTGAACTGCCTGCACGGAAAAGGATTCAACGCCGGGACGCGCTAGAGTCTATGCCCGGCTGTGGACCGATATGGGGAACGACCGCACCATCCGGTTGCTGATCGAGTACGACGGCACGGACTACCGCGGCTGGCAACTGCAGCCCGACGGCCCCACCGTCCAGGGGAAGATCGAATCGGCCCTCCGCCAGATCACCGGCGCGGCGGTGCGCGTCGCCGGCGCGGGGAGGACCGACGCGGGGGTGCACGCCGCCGGGCAGGTGGCGAGCTTCCGCACCCCGAGCCTTCTCCCCGCCGCGACGATCGCCCGGGCCCTGAACGCCCTCCTTCCGCCCGACATCGCCGTCCTCTCCGCCGAGGAGGCGGCCGCCTCATTCCACGCCCGCTTCAGCGCGGTGCGCAAGAAATACCGGTACTCCATCCTCAATCGCCCCGTCCGTCCCGCGCTCGGGCGGCGGACCGTCCTTCACGTCCCGCGTCCCCTCGACGAGCGGGCGATGCGGGAGGCGGCGCGCTGCCTCGTCGGAACGCACGACTTCTCCTCGTTCAGGTGCAACTCCGGGAAGGAGGATCTCCCGATCAGGACCGTCCAGGCGCTCGCGATCGAGCGGAGAGAGGATCTCGTGACCATCGAGATCGAGGCGGCGAGTTTCCTGTACAAGATGGTCCGCTCCATCGTCGGGACGCTGATCGCCGTCGGGCGGGGAAAGGCGCCCCCGTCGGAGGTCGCGGCGATACTCGCCGCGCGCGACCGTTCCGTGGCCTTCCCGACAGCCCCCGCCTGCGGCCTCTGCCTCCTCAGCGTCTCGTACTAGCGGGCGTTGTAGGTGACTCTTACGCCCGGGGACAATCAGGCGGAAATCCGCCCCCTGTGCCTCTGGGGGAAGAATATCCGCCCAACGAACCGCGCCGCAATACCTTGCATGCAGCGTCCGGGCGATTGACTTCCGCGCGCACGCCTGACATACTTGACGGCAGGTGCAGGAGCGGACAACCGCAACAGGGGAGGGACGGGATGCGCGACATCGTAAAGGCGGCGACCGGGCAGATGATCGCTGCCGCGGTGCTGGGGATCGTGTTGGGGGCGCTGATGCTCCTCTATCCGGGCGGGACGGTGGTGCTGATGCAGTCGGCATTCGTCGTCTTCAAGGCGCTCCTCTCTCTCTTCATCATCTGCTGGGTCTCCAGCGAGGCCGCGGGCTACTTCAGGGTTCGCGCCACGATGACGGGGATCGGCACCGTGCTGCTCGGCGCCCTGGCGGTCATCCTCATCTGGAGTCTCGGCCTCGGCATCGTCTACCTGGTCGTCGCCGCGTTCCTGTTGATCTCGGGGACGGGTGAGATCGTCGACTCGTTCCGCGCCCCGCGGGGGACCTTCTTCCTCACGCTCCTGGGCCTCATCGACATCATCATCGGCATCCTCGTGATCACGAACCCGGTCATCCTCCCGCTCCTCATCGCCTGGTACGTGCTCTTCTGGGGGATCTCGCGGCTGCTCCTCGCCCTCGAGCTCAGGCGCCTCTTCTCGCTCTAGACCGGGGGCCGGGTCGTCTGTTCGTGAACATTCGCTTCGAGAGGAGGGAATGCAATGCGCGTCACCGCATGGACCGCCGCCCTTGCCGCGGCGGCGCTCTTCCTGCCGTTCGTCGCCCCGGCGCAGGACGAGGCGTCGTTCGACGCCGAGACGGGACAGGACGCGCTGGCGGGCGTGCCCGCGCATCCAGAGGAACCGGAGGCGGCGCCGGAGACCGGCGGTCTGGAGGGCCTGGTGCGGGCGGCGAAGAAGCGCGCCGCCTTCTCCGTCGCCAATATCTTCACCTCGCGCGATGTCTGGCGGGGCATCGACTGGTTCGGCAACAACGACCCGGCCTACCTCCTCGGCGGGGATATGAAGTTCGACCTGACCCCGTACGATGCGCAACACAAGCGCGACATCTGGGAGGTGAAGCTGCACACGATGGTCGCCGGCGCCTACTCGTTGAAGTCCGGGCACGAGAACGTCGACCGGTGGAAGGTGATGGCCGTCCTCGAGAACCGTTTTTACAGGTACCTCGACCTCGACATCGGCTACGAGCACTACGGCCTTCCCCCCTTCGACGACCACGATCGCGACTTCGAGGAGCTGATGCTCCGCGCGGGATTCAACTCGGTCCCGACGTTCACGCCTCTCTCCCTTCCGGGATTCAAGGAGCCGGTCACGGCGATCCCGTTCGCCGTCCACTACGGCGCCTACAGCGCCTACTCGAGCAAGCGCTTCACGCTCACGAACGACAAGTTCGGATTCCACGGCTACCCGAACAGCTGGTGGTGGCACAACGTCGAGTTCAACCTGATCGTGCCGTTCCCCGACGCCGTGCCGGAGAAGACCTGCGGCGTCCTGCGCTGCCTGAAGCTCGACTCGCAGATATGGGCGATCGACCGGGAGAACGTCCTCCCCGGCCTCAAGGACGGCCTCCAGGACGCGGAGTTCGGCCTCGCCCTCCCGCTCATCCTCGACCTCGGCGGGGGGCTCGGCCTCGACCGGTGCCTGTGGGGTGTCCTCGGGGAGTCGAAGATCATCGCCGAGCCGTTCATCCGCTACGCCCTCGACGCGCAGAACCTCGACTCCAAGACCGGCGCCTGGACCAGCGAGGACGAGATCTTCGGCGGCGTGGCGCTGGTCTACGCGTTCTGATCGCGCTACGGGATCGAATCCCTGATCGCCTGTCTTCAGCGTTGGGCTGATTGCCGCCAGCAGCTCGAACCGGCCCGGCATCGCGGGTTCCGCGAAGGCGATGGTCAACAACGGGGACCTGACCCCCAAAACGCAAATGGCAAGATTTGACCCCAAAGCCCCTTAGGACCCCGGACAGCAGATGCTGCTCAAAGCGGACTTCCACGTTCACACCTCCGAGGATCCGGAGGATCCGGTCGAGCATTCCGCCCTGGAACTCATCGACACGGCCTCCCGGCTCGGCTACGGCGTCCTCTCGATCACCAACCACAACACGGTGACCTGGGACGAGCAACTCGCCGCGTACGCGGAACGCAAGGGAATCCTGCTCCTCCCCGGCGTCGAGCTCTCCGTGGCGGGGAAAAAGCACGTCCTTGTCGTGAACTCCCCGCTTCGCGGGGCGAACCTCGCAAGAAGCTTCCCGAGGTTCGAGGATCTCGCGGCCGTCCGGGGTGAGTCGTCGCTGGTCATCGCCCCGCACCCTTTCCACCGCGCCCCCGTGTGCCTCGGGAGCGATCTCGAGACGCACCGCCACCTCTTCGACGCCGTCGAGTCGTCGCACTTCCACTCCCGCCTCTTCGCCCTGAATCGGAGGAGCGAGAGCTTCTCGCGCCGGTACGGCATCCCGATGGTAGGCACCTCTGACGCGCACTTCAGGTCGCAGTTCGGCCGCGCCTATTCCCTGGTCGAGGCGGAGAGGAACCCTAAAAGCGTCGTCGAAGCGGTGCGGAAGGGTAGGGTTCAGGTGGTCTGCCCCCCGCTCACGGTGGCGGGGATGGCCGGCACCCTGGCGCGCATGCTCGTGGCCCGGGTCCGGAGCGCGCCCGCCCGTGAACGCTGAATACCCCGGTACGGCCGGTGCGTGAGAAGCACCGACTCCTTCATGCGCAAGAATCCAGAATACCCGTCAGCGCAATCCTGAACCGCCCCCCGGCATCAGTCATGACGAAATACCCGTGGTATGCCCCAATCTCCATCACCGCGGCGCAGCCGTTGTTATGGCACGCTCCGAAGCAGATAGCGTCAATATCCTCTCCGGCTGCAAGGAGAAAAAGATTGACATAACATCCTTCCGGCGCTACGCTGCCGAGAAAGGCGCGATGCTCTTCGCAAACAGAGATTGAGTAGATGGACAAGTTCGCGGGACGCTGCGCATCCCGCGAACGGCGCCGCGGATTGCCATCCGCCTGTTCTCGGGCGCTTCGCGCCCTCGAACACGCGGATGCAGCGGACGGTTCGCTGCGGCGGGCGAGCCCGCCTCCGCGTCCGCCGCTGATCAGCAGCGCCGTTGTGCAAAGGAGAGATGAATGAAGAACTGCATCGTGGCAATGGTACTCACCATGATGGCGTCGTTGACGGCGCATGCTGAAGACATGCGGAAATATCTGAACGACACACAAACCTTGGTTCGGGATGGAAAGCATGAGGAAGCATTGGAGCGCTTCATATGGTTCCACGACCACGCACTTGAACATCAACCTTCCATGTATGGAGTGCGCCTTTCATTTGCACTGTCCTACTGGAAACAACTCGGAGATGTCTATCCGCCTGCGCTCACTGCCCTCAAGACAACCCGAGACTACAAGACGGATCTCTTCGTTCAGAACAAAGGGAATCGCAACCTCTTTCATGACGTGATGGCTCTCAACAGAACTCTTGGCCAGGATATCAAGACGGTTGATTTGTTTCGAACACTCGACAAAGATCAGGCTGATTTGGCGAAGGAATGCTGGGACGTTGCGAAAGATGCGGTAATCAAGGAGAAAGCCTACGATCTTGCCCGAAAGTACATTGGCAACCCCATTCGTGAATGGGGCAAAGTGAAGCAGATGTATGAAATGAAGAAGGCCATGTATGGCGGCAAGAACTTCGGAGAGCACTTTAAAGCGTATAACGAGAACAACTTCGTCGAAGAGAGCCTTAAATTGATCGAAGTTGCCCTCGCTCTCGACGACGCGGAAGCAGCCCACGAGATAAAATCAAAGGCTTCGGCCATCATTGATGACAATCGTCTCAATGATGCCATGCCCGAAGAAAGAAGGAAGGATGCACAACAAGCCGAGTTCACCGTACCATCGAAAGCCGCGCCGAGCGCGTCTTCCGATGTCCGGTGACTCGCGCCGTTCGCGGGACGCTGCGCGTCCCGCGAACGGCGCTGCGGATTGCCATCCGCCTGTTCTCGGGCGCTTCGCGCCCTCGAACAAGCGGCTGCAGCGGACGGCCGCTGCGGCGGGCAAGCCCGCCTCCGCGTCCGCCGCTGATCCGCAG
>JAAYCL010000021.1 GCA_012729785.1 Chlamydiota bacterium
GCGGCATCCGCAGCGGATTCTCGGAGCTTGAGGCGGAGATTCCAGAAGTCAGACCAGGAGCATGAGGGCAGCGGCATCCGCAGCGGATTCTCGGAGCTTGAGGCGGATACTGGCGGCCTTGCGTTTGTCCTTCAAAAGATGCGGCATCCGCAGCGGATTCTCGGAGCTTGAGGCGGCAGAGCGGATCATCCGGGATGATAAGGTTTTCGGCGGCATCCGCAGCGGATTCTCGGAGCTTGAGGCGGTCTACTCCACCGTTGCAGTGGGGGCAGACGGAGGGCGGCATCCGCAGCGGATTCTCGGAGCTTGAGGCGGAGCTATCGCGGCTCCGTATTCGGGGTATATCTTCGCGGCATCCGCAGCGGATTCTCGGAGCTTGAGGCGGGCCCTGGCCCTCGCGATGAGCGCATCGATATTGAGCGGCATCCGCAGCGGATTCTCGGAGCTTGAGGCGGCTGTAGCCCTGTACCCATCGCGGTAGTAAAACCAGGCGGCATCCGCAGCGGATTCTCGGAGCTTGAGGCGGGCAGCGCATCCAGCAACACCACGACAGGATGATGCGGCATCCGCAGCGGATTCTCGGAGCTTGAGGCGGGAGCAATGAGAGAGCATGTGGTCAAGGGGAAGGCGCGGCATCCGCAGCGGATTCTCGGAGCTTGAGGCGGCTGAAGGTTCTCGGTCTCTTGGCCGAGTTTGATGGGCGGCATCCGCAGCGGATTCTCGGAGCTTGAGGCGGGCATTGCTTCTTGCGGTCCACGGTGATGAGTTCAGCGGCATCCGCAGCGGATTCTCGGAGCTTGAGGCGGAGGAGCCCGACGCCGTTCACGAGCCGTTCGATCCGCGGCATCCGCAGCGGATTCTCGGAGCTTGAGGCGGTTGCATAGGGTGAAGGGAGATTTTGCATGCCGACGCGGCATCCGCAGCGGATTCTCGGAGCTTGAGGCGGTCCGGCGTGTATCCGACGAGGAGACGTTCGACCTGCGGCATCCGCAGCGGATTCTCGGAGCTTGAGGCGGAGCAGGGCGGCAGCGTTCAGGTCGACGCCGATTGCGCGGCATCCGCAGCGGATTCTCGGAGCTTGAGGCGGTACATCAGCACGGACGGCGAGTACAAGGAGACGCGCGGCATCCGCAGCGGATTCTCGGAGCTTGAGGCGGCAGTCGACCGTGATGCCGCGCCACTGCCGCCAGAGCGGCATCCGCAGCGGATTCTCGGAGCTTGAGGCGGCGTAAAGTGCGGCGAGGAGGAGAAGGAGAACGTGGCGGCATCCGCAGCGGATTCTCGGAGCTTGAGGCGGAATGCTGGTCGCGCCTCGTCTACGACGGCGACAAGCGGCATCCGCAGCGGATTCTCGGAGCTTGAGGCGGGTCCGGCGTTGCGGCAGTCCGTCTTGGGAAGACGCGCGGCATCCGCAGCGGATTCTCGGAGCTTGAGGCGGCCTGTAGCATATCGGCATATTGTAGCAGGAGTTATGCGGCATCCGCAGCGGATTCTCGGAGCTTGAGGCGGGCACGAAGGATCGCCCAGGACGAGGCGGCCGAGAGCGGCATCCGCAGCGGATTCTCGGAGCTTGAGGCGGGAAACTGAAGGCGATCCAGTTGCGTTGCTAACAGAGCGGCATCCGCAGCGGATTCTCGGAGCTTGAGGCGGAAACGCCGGGTTGCGCAGATCGCCGCGCGTATTGGCGGCATCCGCAGCGGATTCTCGGAGCTTGAGGCGGACTTGCCTCCCTTCTTCTCAATCCTGTTCCCATGCGGCATCCGCAGCGGATTCTCGGAGCTTGAGGCGGTACCGCTTCTGCCGCTGCTCGCAATATCGCTCTCGCGGCATCCGCAGCGGATTCTCGGAGCTTGAGGCGGAAAGGCTACCAGGCCGCCCGCACGAGATGGATCAGCGGCATCCGCAGCGGATTCTCGGAGCTTGAGGCGGTACGCCGGGCCTACAGAGGCGAATCTGAAGTGGAGCGGCATCCGCAGCGGATTCTCGGAGCTTGAGGCGGTGCTCCTCGTACGTCGGCGCGCATACCCGGATCCGCGGCATCCGCAGCGGATTCTCGGAGCTTGAGGCGGAATAAGAACGATGATACTACCCGCACATTCGCGTTCGCGGCATCCGCAGCGGATTCTCGGAGCTTGAGGCGGGACGTACTCCTTCATCGCGTCGAGCTTGTTTTTCGCGGCATCCGCAGCGGATTCTCGGAGCTTGAGGCGGTAATCAAGACAGCACAATTATGCGTCTGAGGGAACATCAGGTTATTACGTCCGACTGCCGGATCAGGTTAAATGTCATATTATGAAAGTGAAAAGATATCGAAACTCGATCCGGACTATTCCTGCATATGCGCTTCGCAAAAAATGGAGAAGATGGTTGCCCAGGTTAAAGGACGATATTTCTAACCTTTATCACGACTTGCAGATATATAAAGATTTAGTCGAGATCATAAAGGCTAATCCAGAGACTCTTAACCCGCCAGTATTTTTCAACTGGGCGGAAAACAATTTCCTCGCCATTTTTTGTGTCGGGATTCGCCGTCTTGCTGATACAGACTTACGATCCATATCCCTCTATCGCCTTCTACAAGAGATTTCTTGGCGACCTGATATAGTTAGCCGTCGTAGTTATGTGATGCTACAAAGCCGGCGCGGAATCAATGCGTCTAGGTACAAAGATATCCTCAACCCCTTTAATGCTTTTGATGAGGTTGCTGTTAAGGATAAGTCGCGAATATCAGAGAAGCTGGTGAAAAGAGATCTGGATGATCTCAAGAAGGTTGAAGACAGAATCAAACTTTTGGTGGATAAGCGTATTGCTCATCATGCCCCGTTAAGCCAGATAAGGAAGTTCCCTAAAAAACGGCAGATCGAGGAAGCTCTTGAATTCTATGACCACCTTCTGGCCAAGTATTATACGTTACTCACCGGGGAGGGGTATTCTACCTTCTACGCAACTCCCCAATACGATTGGCGCATTGTGTTTCAAAGGCCGTGGATGAGCTCTGATCCGCGAAAAAAACCACCGCATTACAATGGACCTAAGCTGGTCTAGATTTAGGCACAAGGTGAAAAACCGGGGTCACCTCGACTATTGACTGAGCGCCGGATACTACACTGCTATTGTTGTTGTGGGGGCAGGAGGCGGGTAGAGTAGTTCCAGAAGCAGTTCAGTCACTAGTCGAGGTGACCCTTGCGCTGTTCGTGGGCAAGATAACGCCGGAGGTATGGAACCGTCTTGACTTGCCCCCCGAAAACTGGGCCAGTTGCATTTAGAGCAAAGCGATCAGGGCGAGGAAGCAAAGAGGACGTTAGTGCCGTCTGAGCCGGAACCCATCATTGGCCGCGGGGTGAGCCAAAGGTTTTGATCTCGAAAGGAGGCCATCATGCACGCAGCAAAGATGTCGGCAGTCGTGGCGTGTCTGCTGCTGATGCTCTCCTTATCCACTGTCAGCGCACAGACATACACCCAATACGGCAACACGTATTACGGTTCCGACGGCAGTTCCTATAGCCGGTATGGGAACACCCTGTACGGGAGCGATGGAAGTACGTACAGCACGTACGGCAATACCACCTATGGGAATGACGGCAGTTCATACACCAGGTATGGAAACACGATTTACGACAATAGAGGCAAGAACTGGACGACGTACGGCAACACCACGTATGGTTCGGACGGCTCTACCTGGTCTCGATACGGGAATCAGATTTATCGCAACAATTGAGGTGACCCTGGTGCTGTTACCAGTCGGCAGCCCGAGCAATACGCGAACGAACTGCATCTGGACAACATCGGCGAGGGCCCCTTCTCGCCGGCGCTGAAGGGCCAGGAACTGCTCCTGGAGGTCCGGGGTTTCGTGGGAGCAGAACGGCGCGGGAAGGGGAGAGCCATGGGCCTTCGGGACGACACGGAGAAGTACGTCCGGAAGCTCCAAGGAACTTAGGCACGGCAAGCCGGAATGGAATCTGTTGTGATGGAGTCAGTTACTTCTGAATGGCAAAGGCGATATCAAATTCGGCCTTGACAAATTCGCTATTCGCGAATAGCGTATCTAGTTGAGGATTAAAGTATAAGCATTGAACACTGGTTGGCGCAACGTTGTGAAGCCGGGGTGTCGTATGTTAGGTTTGACTTGAGTCATTCGCTATTCGCGAATAGCGTATCCGGGTAGCTATGAAACCACAAGACATACTAGTCGTTTTGAAGTTGCTGTCGTCCTCTTGGCCAGGGAGTTATGCGGCCATGGGCGAGCAGATAGGGTTGAGTGCTTCCGAGACCCATGCGGCGTTCCGCAGGGCACGGCAGAGCGGGCTGATTCATCCGGAACAACCATCGCCCGTAAAATCGGCCCTTGCCGAATTCTTATTGCACGGACTCAAATACATATACCCCGTCAAGCCTGGCCATAGGACTCGGGGCACACCTACGAGTTTTGCCGCATCACCCTTGGCCGCGGAGTTTGCGTCATCGTCATCGTCGGAGAACGTACCAGTCTGGCCTGACCCGGAAGGCACACAGTCTGGATATGAGTTCAAGCCGTTGTACCAATCCGTGCCGCTGGCCGCAAAAAGAGATGCGCGACTGTACGAATGGCTCGTGCTTGTTGACGCAATCAGAGGCGGGCGTGCCCGTGAGAGGGAACTGGCGGCAAGGATGATCGCCAAACGTTTGGGCTATGGCAAACCATATTGACCTTCAGGCCGTGGCGATAGTCGCCAGGCGCTTGGAGCCATTGAACACCAAATGCGTGTTCACCGGCGGCGCGATAGTCCCGCTACTGCTTGATCATCCCGGGTTGGTTGCAGCCCGAGAGACGAAGGACGTGGATGTAATCATCGAGGTCCAAACACGTCTCAAGTTGTGGGAGCTTGAGGAACGACTCCGCAAGCTCGGTTTTAAGAATGACAGTGCCGAGGGGGCGCCGAGGTGTCGATGGATAGTCGATGGCATCCATGTGGATGTAATGCCCTCGACAGACATTCACGGTGAGTTTGGTGATAGATGGTTTGAGATTGCGATCCGGACGGCAACGCTGAAACGAATCGACGATATGCAGATATGGGTCGTGAGTGCGCCGTGTCTCATGGCGACGAAGCTGGATACTTTCCTGGACCGAGGCAATGACGATTATGCGATGAGCCACGATATTGAAGACCTCATTACCATCGTGGACGGTCGCGAGACTTTGAAGAGCGAGATCGCAGAATCATCAGATTGCCGTCAGTTCATCGGGGATGGATTCACGCGCTTGCTCGCCAGTCCCAAGTTCCGAGACAGTATACAGGGCCACCTGCTGCCGGATGAGGCGAGCCAACGACGGCTTCCTCTTATTCTCAAGAGAATGGATGAAATTGCAGCCCTTACGAGTTGATGGCCAGAGAGTTGATGCAGAGGGTGTATGACAGACTATGAGATACACATCCCCGCACAAGCCCGATAGATGCCCCGCATGCGGCTCGCGGAGGATCGCGGACATCCTCTACGGTTACCCCGCCTTCTCCAAGGAACTGGAAGCCGACGTGGCCGCGGGGCGCGTCATGCTCGGGGGATGTTGCGTGACCGGCGACGACCCGGCATGGGAGTGTTTGGATTGCCATATCGGAATCTACGACAAAAGGAAATGACAGGGATACTAGATACCCGCGAAGAGTCGCGAAGAGTCGGGGTCTGACGCTGCTGCTGTTCTGCTGTATGCATTGACTGCGCCGTCGATGCGTGCGATACTACTTAAAGAGGTGAGGGTAGTCTGTGGTCGTGAGGCCGCAGTCAGGAGACGATGGGGCAGTACGGAGCATCTCTTCTGGCTACGGTCTTTCTTTGTGCGCGGGCGGCGAATGCGCCGCTGCGGCCCCCGGAGCGGGATGGCGTTTACTCCCGGAAACTGGTATCACGCGCCGTCGGCGCAGATCACCACCGCGGACAACCTGATTTTCTCGAGGGCCGTGGGCCGGAGGGCGCTCCAAGCGCAGCAAGCCCGCGCCCGTCACGCGCGTCGCCCCCTGCAGGAGGCGTGCTCACAACCGTGAAGAAGAAACATAGATCGCCAGCGCGCTCCGCCCGCGCGGGGAAGGACGCGGACGCCGTCCCTCCAGATGCCGCCCTGGAGCGCCTGCGGATGGCGCTCGATGCCGCCGGGATGGTCACCTGGGATTGGGATGTGGGCGCGCATACCATCCGCTACTCCGACAACGTCCCGGCGCTCGCCCGGGGAACGGACGTGAAGCCGTACTGCACCACCGACGGCCTGATCGCGTTGGTGCATCCCGACGACCGGGACCGCATCCGCGCCGCCATCCACCGGGCGGTGACGATGCAGGAGCCGTACGACTGCGAATACCGCGTGCGCATGCTCGACGGCCGCTACCATTGGATCCACGGGAAAGGGAAGCGCGTCATCGTCCGGGGCGGCGCGCTCGTCCGCGTGTTGGGCGTTTCGCAGGATATCACCGCGCGCAAGCAGGCCGAGCAGGAGCTCGAGAGGAGGACCCGCCAGCTCGCGGAGCTCGCCTCGGCGCTGAGCATGGCCGAGCACCGCGAGCGCCGGCGACTCGCGGACCTGATCCACGACGGGATGCAGCAGCTCCTTGTCGGCGCCCGGATGCAGGTGCAGAAGCTGCTCGCGGGGGAGCGTGGAACGTGGCGGAATCAGCTCGACGGCCTCGACAAGACGCTGGGCGAGACGCTCGACCTGGCGCGCTCCATGATGAGCAACCTCGCGCCTCCCGTCCTGCTGCACCGGGACCCCGTTTCGGCGTTTGTTTGGCTCGCGAGCATCATGCGCACGCGCCACGGCCTGTCGGTCGCGCTGCGGACGGACCGCCGCCTCCCCCGGATGCCGGAGCCGCTCCTCCTGTTCGTCTTCACCTCCGCCCGGGAGCTGCTCATAAACGTGGCGAAGCACGCCGGGGCGCGAAGGGCCGCCCTCTCCCTGCGGCGCTCCTCGGGCAATCTCCTGCTCGAGGTGCGGGACCGGGGGAAGGGGTTCGACCCCGCCGCCCTCCCGCCGCCGGGCGGCGACGGCGGGTTCGGCCTCTTCAGCATACGGGAGCGCGCCGAACTGCTCGGGGGCACGCTCTCCGTGGGGTCGGTCCCGAAGCGCGGGACACGCGTCCTCCTCTCGCTCCCGCTGACGCGGGAGGCCCCGGCCGCCGCGCAGGGGGGCGCGGCCGAGCGCGCGCCGGGCGGCGAACGTCGCGCGGCCGGGCGGCGTCCCCGCCGGCCGCGACGGGGCTCGCCCGTCCGTATCGTCCTCGCCGACGACCACCTCACGGTGCGGGAGGGGTTGCGGCAAATGATCGAGATGGAGGACGGCTACCGGATCGTCGCCGAAGCCGACAACGGGCGCGAGGCGATCATGTGCGTGGAGCGGCACTCCCCGGACATCGTCATCATGGACGCCCGGCTGCCGGTCATGGACGGCATCGAGGCGACGCGCATCATCGCGAAGAGGTGGCCGCGCGTAAAGGTCCTCGGCCTCTCCATGCACGACAGCGATTCGCCGATCGGGGAGGGATTCCGCGCCGCGGGGGCGGTCGCCTACGTCCCGAAGGCGGCACCGCCGAAGGAGTTCCTGCGCGCGCTCCGCTCCTGCCTCCCCGGCCGTCCGCGGCGATGATCCGTCGTCGGGCCGGTCCCGATGGCACCCGGGCGACAGCGCCGGGGTCAAACTTTACTTCCCGGGCACAAACGCTGCGGCCGGGCTTCGCGTTAGGCATCCATGGCATACGGCTTCTCACGGAGGGGGCAGGTGAGCGTCACGGTCCGTGCATCAGTCCGGATCGACAGGCCTCCAGAAGACGTTGCCTCGGTCTTGCTCGACGCCGACAAGGCCGTCTTATGGACCACAGCCCTGGAAAAGTTTGAGATCCTCGCAAGGCCTCCCGGCCTGGTCGGCTCCAGGGCACGTCTCCACTACCGACAGGGCGCCAGGCGCTATGTCATGGAGGATGAACTGCTTCAGGCAGAGCCGAATCGGAGATACGTGTCCAGGGTCACAGGGGATGCGATCGAGGCGCACGTGGAGACGATCCTTACGCCGATCAGCGGGGCCACTCGAGTCGACGTGCGATGGGCTGGTTCAGGTAAGCCCCTTCTTCTCCGTCTCCTATTGCCGTTCATGCGCAGATCCATCGCCCGGCAAGCGCAGAAGGACCTGGTGAAGCTCAAGGCCCTGGTCGAATCAGAGTGGCGCGGAAAGGACCGGGGGCAGGGCTCGGCTGATGACCAAGCGGAACATATCGAGGCCGAATAGGATCGGGGCGCACCAGTGTTTTGTACAGCTGCGCAGCTCCCTCGCAATCGCACATCGTGTTGTCCGGGTGACCCGTTCAAAATCCCCGGAAAATCCCCGGAAAACGTTGAACCCCGAGGGAAGGGATGGTATAGTATTTTAAAAGCGGCCTCCGGACGGTTGCGGCGGAGGAATGATCTCGCGAGCCAACGTAGCTCAACTGGCAGAGCAGCGCATTCGTAATGCGCAGGTTATCGGTTCGATTCCGATCGTTGGCTCCATTACTTCAGTCGGTGGCGCGCAGTTTCTTGTTTCCAGGGACAGTCGGGAGAGCAAGGACAGTCGGGACAGTGGGGACAGTGAAAGAATAGGGGAGGGCCGGCGGCCCTCCCTTCGTGTTTTCCGTCCTGATCCCGGCTTCCCGCCCACCAGACGGAGGACAGGTCGGCGGGATGACGGCGATCGGCGTTTCCGGTTTCTCGTTTCGCGTTTTCAGAAATGCGGGGGAACGATGAGAAGGGCGGCGGTGCTGACAACGTGCCTGGCGCTGTGCGGGTGCGCGGCGTCGCGGGGCGCGGCGCCGTTTTCGGTGGATGTCGACGTGCGGGATGCGGACGGGTCCACCCCGCTCATGAAGGCGGTCTTCATCGGGAACCGGCAGTTCGCGGAGACGCTCATCGCGCACGGGGCGGACGTGAACGCCCGGAACGCGCACGGGAGCACGCCGCTGATGATCGCCGCGCACGCGGGGAGGAACGAGATCGCCCGGCTCCTCATCGAGAATGGCGCGGACGTGAACGCGCGGGTGAACGGGGAGAACGTCGCCCTCGCCATCGCGAACGAGCAGGGGAACGACGAGCTCGTGCGGATGCTCGAAGAGGCGGGGGCGCGGCTGCACCCCGCATCCGGGACTCCGGCTGTTTCCACGGAATGAGAAGGCGAAGCGCGTCCCCCCGCCCGCCCGCGAGAGGGGGGCCCGGATGACGAACCCCGATTCGAACGCATCCGCGAGGCGCGGATAGCCGGGCGCGCGAAGAGCGTCCCGTGGCTGTCGGGGGGGATCGGGACGCCGTCGCGGCGGCGGATCGCACGGCAGCGGAGCGATCCCCTGGAAGATCCGCGGCGCGCGGGACGGCGCGATCCCCGCACGCAGCGGCGGGAAGCGGCCCCGACGCGGCGCGCCGGAGGGGGGCATTCTCCGCGACCCTGCGCCGCGGGGAAGCGGAGCTTCCGCCGGCCGCGCGGAAAAGGAGCCCCGACGCGGCGTCTTCGGGTATACTATCGGCGCACCCGATGAAACGCGCCCTTGAATGGCTATCCGTCGCCGCGGTGATCTCGCTCGCGGCGGTCCTCCGCTTCACGGACGCATCCTCCCTGCGCGATCTCGCCATCGTGCCCGACAACGCGCAGTACGCCGTCGGCGGCTGGAACCTCGCCCGCGGCCGCGGGCTCTGGATCTACATCAACGACCTGAAGCTTCCGCTCCAGTACCCGTGCGGCTTCCCGCTGATTTTGGCCGTCTTTTACCTCGCGACAAACGCCGCGCTGCACCAGGCGGTCCACCTGGTGCACCTGTTCGCTCTCGCGACGATTCTCCTGGTCTACCTCTTCGCCCGGAGCGTGTTCGGGAGGAGGATCGCCCTTCTCGCGTCGCTCCTCCTCGCCGTCGCGCCTTCCTCAGTCGGGTACAGCCAGGTCCTGATCAGCGACATGGTCTCCAACGCGTTCATCGTCGCCGGGCTCTGGCTGGCCTGGCAGGCGGCGGCGCGAAATGACACGCGGCCGGGGCCCTGGGCCGCGGCGGGGGCGCTGTGCGGCTTTTCAGCCGCGGTGCACCTGCTGAGCGGTCTCACCGTTGTCCCGCTCGCCGCGGCGTCCCTCTGCGGCGCCTGCGGCGGCCGGCGGCGTTTCCCCGCGCCGCTTCTCTGGGCGCTCGCGGGGTTCGCGGCCGGTTTCTCCCCCGTGCTTGTCTGCAACGCCGTCGCCTTCGGGAATCCGTTCCGCAGCGGCTACGACTACTGGGCGCGATGGGGTCAGGGGCAGCGCAACTTCTCCCTTGCCTACGCCTGGAGGAACACGGCGGTCTCGGAGCGCGGGGACGGGAGGGGGAACCTCGGGTTCTTCGTCTGGCATTTCCTCGGCAGGAGCTGGCCCACGCTCTTCGCGCCGTATTTCTTGACCGTTCTTCCCTTCGCTGCCGCGGGGGCGGCGGCCGGGATCGTTCCGACGCGCCGGTGGGCGGCGTTGCCGATCGGCGTTCTGGCGGCCGCGGCAACGGCATGCGCGCTCCTCTTCCCCCTCGCCCCGTGGGTGAACGCGCCGCTCCTCGCCGCCGCGGCCGCGGCGCTTTTCTTCCCCGCCGCACGAGCGGCCGGGCGCGGTGCGCGCCTCTTCGCGCTCATCGCGTCGACGCTTGCCGGATCGGTGGTCCTCGTCCTCCTCTTCTACAGTTTCCAGATGTCCAAGTTCCTCCTCCCGATCGTGCCGCTCGTCTGCATCCTTGCCGCGCGCGGCGTCCTCCTTCTCGCGGAGGCATGCCGAGGCCCCGGCGCCTTCCCGGTGCTGCTGCGCCTTCCCGCGGCGGCGCTGTTCGCCCTCACCGCCTGGGGATGCGCCTTGCCGTTCGCAGGCGGACACTTCTCCCGCCCGGAATTTCCGTGGGGCTGGCACGAGGGGATCGAGCTGCTCGACCGCATCGCCCCGCCTGATGCCATCCTGATCTCCGGGATCGACGGGGTGTTCGTGACGCACTACTTCGTCAAGGAGACGCAGCGGGTCTACGTCCCGACGTCCCGGGATATCGAGTACGTCAGGCACCGGAAGCTCCCGCTCTCGACGGCCATGGATGATCCGGCGTATCTGGCGGCCGCGGCGGCGAAGGGGAGAAGAATCTTCATGGACGGGTTCACCTATCACCAATGGGCCGGAGTGCGGGTGGCGATGGAGAAGCAATTCATCTTCGTCCCGGTGGCGTCGTACCGCGGGGGCGCGCTGCGCCTCTTCGAGCTTCGCCCGCGAGTCGTGCACGGTCCAACCACGTAGGCCGCCTTTCCTGGCACCCGGCGAGGCTTGAATACACAAGGGGGGAACGGTGAGCGGGGGAAGGACGGGCGCGGCGGTTAAGAGAGCAGGCGCCGTTCTGGGGGCGCTGGCGGTGTGCGCCTTCGCCGGGGAGGCCGCGTTGCGCCTGCTGGCCCCGTTCCCCGAGCACGGTTCCCGGGCCATCCACTCGTTCCCCGACACCTACCACCCGCTCCTCGGCTGGACGGGCGTTCCGAATCTCGACACCGTCTTCACGCTCCCGGATTTCAGCCACCGGATCCGCAACAACCAACGCGGCTTCCGGGACCGGGATCACGCGAGGGAGAAGGCCGGGAAGCGCCGGATCGTCGTTTTGGGCGATTCCACCGCGTGGGGGTGGGGCGTCGAGGCGGAGGAGCGGTTCTCCGACCGCATGGAAAGGATGCTCCCGGGTTGGGAGGTGCTCAACCTCGCGCAGGCGGGCTACTCGACGGACCAGGAGCTCCTCGTCCTGGAGACGGAGGGGCTCGCCTATGGCCCCGAGCTCGTCCTGCTCCTCTTCGACCGGAACGACGTGGCGGAGGGGAACAACGCGCGTCTCATCGACAGGATGCAGCCGAAGCCGTGGTTCGAGGAGCGTGACGGCGCGCTGGAACTCCGCGGCGTCCCCGTCCCGCGCGACGCCGTCTACTGGGCCCGGAAGGCGGCGCTCGCCAAGACCTACGGCGGCCCGCCGCCGCGCGGGGGGTGGGAGGGATTCCGCGACCGGGTCCTCGCCCGGTCGCACCTTCACAACTGGATCTCGTTCCGGCTCACGCACCCGGCGCGGAGGGGGGGAGGGGAAGAAGGACGGGAGGACGAGGAGGTCCTCGATGCGAGGATGGGCCTCACGAAACGACTCCTCTCCCGGATGCACCGCCTCTGCGCGGAACACGGGGCGCGCTTCGTCATCGCCGACGTCCCGTCGGAATACTCCCCGTTCCTGGCGCGCTTCTGCCGCCGCGAGGGGATACCGCACCTCGACCTCCGCCCCGCGCTCACGGACGGGCTGCGGCCGGTGCAGCACCGGCGGGTGGGGCACTGGAACCGGCTCGGGCACCGCCTCGTCGCCGGGGCGGCGGTCGACTTTCTGGAGAGGGAGGGGCTTCTGGAGGGACGGGCGGAGAGGCAGGGGGCGCGGAGAGGACCGAGTGAAGGTGTGAAGGCGGGAAGGTGTGAAGGCGCAGGGGTGCGAGAATGCGAGGGTATGAGGGTATGAGGGTGGACGTGAAAACGGATCCGGACGGGCGAGGGAAGGCGACGGGGGGCGCGCCGGCGGCGCGCGACCGCACGGCACTCGCGGCGCGGCTGATCGCCGCGGCGACGCTGGCGCTCGTCTTCGCCCCGTACATCTGGGGGTACCTCAACGCGCCGCCGGGGATGGTCTTCATGGGCTTCGCCGACCACCCGTACGACCAGAACGTCTACCTCTCCTACATTCAGCAGGCGGCGGAGGGCAAGCTCCATACCTGCCGCGACCACACGCTCGAGCCCCAGGCGCGCGCCTGGTTCAACCCCTTCACGTTGATCCTCGGCCGGGCCGCGCGCATCACCGGGGCGACGCCGCTCCAGGTCTACTACGCGGCCATCGCCCTTTACGCCATTCTCCTCCTGCGCGTCGTCTATTGGTTCGCCTCGCTCTTCACCGCGGACCGGCGCGCGCGCCTCTTCGCCTTCGCGCTCTGCGCCCTCTCGTCGGGCTTCTGCTGGCTGATGCCCTACCGGCGCTGGCTCGCCCTCGCCTCGCGCTCGCCGGTCGAGAGCCGGAACATCATCCCGATCGACTACTGGATCGGCGAGACGATCACCTTCGAGACGATGCTCTCCGTGCCGCAGAAGGCCGCGACCGCGCTGCTGATGCTGCTGGCGTTCGGCCTGTTCATCAGGGCGTGCGAGGGCCGCACGGTTTTGCGCGGGATCGGCGCCGGCCTCGCCGCCCTCGCCCTCAGTCTCGTCCACCCGGTCGAGGTCGTCGTCGTCGCGGCGGTCGTCGCCGCCTGCGCCCTCGCCGCCGTCCTGCGCTTCCGGGAGGCGGCCGGCCGAGCCGTCGCGGCGGGAGCGCTTACCGCGGCCACGGCGCTCCCCGCCTTCGCCTATATGGTCTGGCTGTTCAGGACGGAGCCGGTGTTCGTCGAGTGGTCCAAGGAGCGGTTCATCTCGCCGCACCCGCTGAGCTATCTGATCGGGTACGGCCTGCCCCTCCTCCTCGCCCTCCCCGAGATCGTTTGGATCGCGCGCCGGGGGGGGCTCCGCGAGTGGCTCCCCGCCTTGTGGACGATCGCCGTCGCGGCGCTCCTCTACGCCCCGCTCTCGTTCCAGCGGCGCCTCTCCACCGGCGTGCACGTCGCCGTCTGCCTTCTCGCAACGCTCTTTGTCTTCCGCGCCGTCCTCCCGGCGCTCCGGCGGCGGTGCGCGGCCTGGTGGGGGCCGCGGGTCGAGGCGGCCTTCCTCGCGGCGATCGTCATCGCGACCGCGCCGGCCAACCTTGTGAAGATCGCCATCTGCGTCCACGAGATGCGGACGAACCCGCTTGAATTCCACCTCTACCGGGGCGACGTCGAGGCGATGCGGTGGATGATGGAACGGCACAACGAGGACGCCGCCGTGCTCTCCTCCTACAAGAGCGGCCTCTACATCCCGGCCTACACCGGCAACCGGACCTACGTCGGGCACTGGTCCGAGACGCTGCGTTTCGAGGAGAAACGCCGGATCGCCGACTGGGTCCTCCACGCGCCCGGGCGCATGGAGGAGAAGAAAGAATTCCTGAAGGCGCAGGGGATCCGGTACGTCTACTACGGGACCTTCGAGCGGATGCGGGGGCCGTTCGCGCTCGAGGAAGCGCCGTTCCTCGAGACGATCTACGACCGCGGCGGGGTGGCGATCCGGCGCGTCGTCCCCTGACCCCGCCTTTCGTCCGCCTCGGGCCGATTCCGCTTGCGCGCCGCCTCCCGCCGTGCGAGACTGCCGGCGGGGTTGGCGACGGGGGAGCGGCGGCATGAACTCGGCGGGGAGGGGGAACGGGTGGGGCATGGCGCTCCTCGGCGCGATGCTCGCGGCGGGAATGACGGCGTCCGCGATCACGGCGTCGAGAAGCTTCGAGCGGGTGCGGTCCGCGGACCGCACCATCCGGGTGAAAGGCGCGTCGGAGAGAAGGATCGTCTCCGACTGGGCGGTCTGGGAGGCGCGCTTCACGGCGCGGGCGCCGGGGCTCACCGCCGCCTACGAGAAGATCCGCGCGGACCTGGACGCGGTCCTCGCCTACCTCGAACGCGGCGGCGTCCCGCGGGAGGGGGTGGCGGTCTCCTCCGTCTCCACCGATATCAGGTACGGCATGACCGAGAAGGGGGCGGTCACGAACCGCATCGAGGGGTTCGTGTTGGAGCAGACGGTGCGGGTGAGTTCCGGCGACATCCCGCTCGTCACGCGCCTCGCGCGGGACTCCACCGGCCTCATCAAGGACGGGATCGAGTTCTCCTCCCTGCCGCCGAGCTACTACTACACCAAGCTGAACGACCTGAAGATCGCCATGCTCGGCGAGGCCACGAAAGACGCGAAGACGAGAGCAGAGCAGCTCGCCCTACACAGCGGGTGCGAGGTCGGCGCGCTCCGTTCCGCGAGCCAGGGGGTCTTCCAGATCACCCCGGAGTACTCCACCGCGGTGTCGGACTACGGGGTCTACGACACCGGATCGGTCGTCAAGTGCGTCAAGGCGCTCGTCACCGCGGAGTTCTCGATCCGGTGACGGGTTGACCTGGAGGGTCACCCCTCCACGACCTCGATCTCGAGATCCTCATCCTTGACGCTGCTGCACGGGCAGTACTCGAGCCGGTACCGGATCTCCTCCCTGACCTTGTCGAGGGCCTCCTGGCGTGTCGGGGCCCCGGCGCTGCATCTGGGTTCATCGCAGTAGGCGATGAACCTCCCCGAACTCACCTGCACAACCCTGACGGGATAGGGCATCGGATCCGCCTCCTTCTCGCTACCGCAGCAGGAACGGCTGCGACCGGTACCGTCTTCCCTTCCAGCGCACGCCCCTCCCCCCGATCTTCTTCCAAAACGCCCCCGCGAGGATCCCGATGAGCACCGCGGCGCCGAGCGGATGGACGAACACGAAACGCCGGTCCGCGCCGATGAAGGCGTACCCGCGTTCGGCGGCCAGGTGCATCGCCACGAGCTGGGCGAGGGCGAGGCGGGGCCACCGCGGGAGGGCGAGGTAGGGGAGGAACGAGAGGAGGGCGGCCGCCAGTGCCACGACCGGCAGCGCCCAGATGAGGTCGCTGAAGACGAGGAAGAAGATCCGCTCCCAGCCGGCGCGGAGGGAGCGGAGCGAGGAGTACATCCGGCACCGCAGCAGGGCGCGGCCGGGGAGGAGGCGGAACCGGACCCCGGCGCGCTTGGCGTTCTGCGCCAGGGCGATATCCTCGAGCGGGAAGGAGAGCACCGCCGCGTGCCCCCCGATGCGTTCGTAGGCGGCGCGTTCGAAGAGGAAATACTGGCCGTTGGCGAACGCCATCCTCGAGCGGTCGCGGTTGATCCGCCGGAGCGGGAAGAGCAGGAACAGGGCGATGCCGATGACCGGCTGGACGGTCTTTTCCCAGAACCCCTCGCAGGCGGGGGCGGGGAGGAGGGAGAGCGCCCCGACGCCCTCGCGGATCGCCCAGGCGAGGGGGACGCCGATCGAGTGGGGGCCGTGCTCCGTATCGGCGTCCGTGAAGAGGAGCCAGTCGCCGCGCGCCGCGCCCGCCGCGACGGCGAGCGCGTGGCTCTTGCCCGCGCAACCGTCCGGCGGGGGCGGCACCCGCACCGTGTGCACCGACGGGAACCGGGCGCGGAGGATCTCCGGCGTCGAGTCCTCGGACCCGTCGTCGGCGACGATGATCTCGGTGCGCGGGTGCCTCTGGGCGAGGAGGGAATCCAGGCAGCGGCCTATGCAGCGATCCTCGTTGCGCGCCGCCACGAGCACCGAGACGAGCGGCGGGTCCGCGAGCGGCTCCCGCAGCGCCGGGTCGCGCAACAGGTCCTGGCGCGGCGCGAGGAGGGCGGCGAGGTACCGCCGCACCCAGACCGCGAGCACCAGGAGCATCAGAAGCCGCGCCATGGGCCCATTGTAACAGGGCGGCGGGGGGGCGGGGAGGGAAACCGCGCCCGGTCGGGCCGTGTCCCCCTTGAAGGCATACCCCTGTTCATATATCATGGCGAAAAAGGCGCGGCGGGAAACGCCGCGACCGGAAAGGAACGGCCACAATGGCAAGGAAGATTGCGGCGGTGAAGAAGGCGGCGAAGCGTACGGTCCGTGCGAAGGCCCCCGCGAAGGCCCCGAAGAAGAAGGCGGCGAAGGCCCCGAAGAAGAAGGCGCCCGCGCGCCCGCGGCTCAGCCCGCGTGAACTGGAGCGGGAGATACAGAAGATCGCGTACGAGCTCTACGCGCGGAGGGGGTACTTCCACGGCCGCGACATGGCCGACTGGCTGGAAGCGGAGCGGATCGTTCTGTCGAAACTGCGCTGAACAGGCCGCGGGGGCGGAAGAGGCCGGGGCCCGTCGATGTGGCCCGAAACGCAGCCCCGTAGCATCTCCCCGCCGATCCCCGTCGGCGCCGTGGAGACGATCGGCCCCGTTCCCGTTTGAAAGGCCGACGCGATCCGGCTCGACCGTTTCCGCGAGACCCCCGTCGCCTGCGCCTCCTCCGCCGCGATGCGCATCGAAGGCGATCGGCAGGCCGGCCTCTCCGCACCCCGATGCCTTGCCCGGACAGATCCGCCGATTCATGCCGATCGCCCGCGCATTTCCGAGATCTGCGCGATGGCCCCTCCGTTTCGCCCGGGCCGCCGCCGCTTCGCGGTCGGCGCATCCCCCCCGCGACAAGGACGGCGTCGGCGTCTTCACCGCCTCCGGGGAGTGGGGCGGCCCCCCTTCCGCCGAGGCGGTGCGTCGCGCACACGAGGCGCTCCGACCCGTCAAGACCTGCGAAAGGAACAGGGTCGAGGTTCGGGCGGCCTGCGCGGCGCCCCCTTCCATCGAACGCCGCTTCCGTGGTACACTACGCCGAAACGAAGGCCGGAGGGCGCCGGGAAATGGGCAGGACGCTTCTTATCATCAAGCCGGATGCGGTGCAGCGCGGGCTCGGAGAGGAGATCCTCGGCAGGGTCGTCGCGGCGGGGTTCACCGTCACCCGCCGAGAACAGCGGCGGCTCAGCCGCGCCGAGGTCGAGGAGCTGTACCGGGAGCACCGAGGCAAGCCGTTCTTCGAACGGAACGCGGCGTTCATCGCCAGCGGGGAGTTGATCCTCTGCCTCATCGAGGGAAACGGCGACATCGTGGGTCGCGTGCGGGCGTTTATCGGCGACAAGAACCCGGCGCGGGCCCGAAAGGGGACGGTGCGCGGGGACTACGGGATCGACCCCGCGCACGTCGAGCGCAACCTGGTCCACGGCTCCTCGAGCGCCGAGGACGCGGAGCGGGAGACGGCGCTGTTCTTCGGCGAGGCGGGGGCCTCCCGCACCGATCGCTGACGCGCCGCCTCGCGGTCAACGGAGGGGATATGTCGAAGCCACATCGTGTTTCGGAAAAACGGCAGCGCAGGCGGAAGTATCTGAAGCGGGCGGCCAAGAAGCGCAAGGCCGCCTCAGCGAAGGCGGTGTAGCGGCGCGGGACCGTCCGCAGAGCCGGGCCCGTGCCGCGCGAGCGGCTTTCGGGGGGCTCCGATGAGGCGGACCCGGGTCCGGCGGTGCGCCGCGGCGCTTTTCGGCGCGGCGTGGACGCTCGCCTTTCTCTCCCCGCGCGCGGAGCACGGGCCGCACGCCGTCGCTCTCCCGGCTTCTCACCCGGCCGCGGCCGATGCCGGCCCGCCGCCGAGGGGCAATTGCCCTGCCCTAAATCCGATTAATGATAATTAGTACATGACAGCTTGCCTGCGGATATTTCTTCCGCTATACTGACCCCATCGAGATGCTTTACAGGGCCCGTGTGCGGCCCGGCAGAGGAAAGGGGGGATCGTGAAGAAGCCCGCGAAGAGACAAAAAGCCCGGCTCACCACCAACGCGGGGGCGCCGGTCGTCGACAACCAGAACATCATGACCGCCGGTCCGCGCGGTCCCGCCCTGCTGCAGGATGTCTGGTACCTGGAGAAGCTCGGACACTTCGACAGGGAGGTCATTCCCGAGCGGCGCATGCACGCCAAGGGGTGGGGGGCCTACGGGACCTTCACCGTCACCCGCGACATCACCGGCTACACGAAGGCGAAGCTCTTCTCCAAGGTCGGGAAGAAGACCGAGCTGTTCGTCCGATTCTCCACGGTGGCGGGGGAACGGGGCGCGGCGGACGCGGAGCGGGACATCAGGGGGTTCGCCGTCAGGTTCTACACCGAGCAGGGGAACTGGGATCTCGTCGGGAACAACACCCCGGTCTTCTTCCTGCGCGACCCGATGAAGTTCCCCGACCTCAACCACGCCGTCAAGCGCGACCCGCGCACCGGCCTGCGCAGCGCGAAGAACAACTGGGACTTCTGGACCTCGCTCCCGGAGGCGCTGCACCAGGTCACCATCACCATGAGCGACAGGGGGCTCCCCGCCTCATTCCGGCACATGCACGGCTTCGGCAGCCACACCTTCAGTTTCATCAACGCCCGAAACGAGCGCCACTGGGTCAAGTTCCACTGGGTCTGCCAGCAGGGGATCAAGAATCTGACCGACGCGGAGGCGGAGGCGCTCGTCGGCAAGGACCGCGAGAGCCACGGGCGGGACCTGTACGAGGCGATCGAGAACAAGCGGTTCCCCCGCTGGAAGCTCTGCATCCAGCTGATGCCCGAGAAGGACGCGGCGACGTTCCCCTACAACCCGTTCGACCTGACCAAGGTCTGGTTCCACAAGGACTACCCGCTGAAGGAGGTCGGGGTGATGGAGCTGAATCGCAATCCCGAGAACTACTTCGCCGAGGTCGAGCAGGCGGCGTTCAACCCCGCCAACATCGTCCCCGGCATCGGGTTCTCGCCGGACAAGATGCTCCAGGGGCGCCTCTTCTCCTACCACGACGCGCAGCTCTACCGGCTCGGCGCGAACCACCACCTGATCCCGGTCAACAAGCCGCGCTGTCCGTTCCACAGTTACCACCGGGACGGCGCGATGCGGGTGGACGGCAATCACGGCGGCACGCTCGCCTACGAGCCCAACAGCTACGGCGAGTGGCGCGAGCAGCCGGAGTTCGCCGAGCCGCCGCTGAGTCTCGAGGGGGCCGCCGACCATTGGAACCACCGGACCGACGAGGACTACTTCAGCCAGCCGGGGAAGCTGTTCCGCCTGATGAGCCCCGCGCAGCAGAGGGCCCTCTTCGGCAACACGGCCCGGGCGATGGCCGACGCCCCGATGGAGATCAAGGTGCGGCATATCGGCCACTGCCTGAAGGCCGATCCGGCCTACGGCAAGGGGGTGGCGAAGGCGCTCGGGATACCGCTGAACAAGGTCCCGAAATAACCGCCTCGCGCCCCGGTGCCTTCTTCGGGAGGGGCTTTTCGAAGCCCCTCCCGGAAGACCGGGGCCGCGCCTCCTCGAACCGAACTCCGGCGCGCCGCCTCTCGCCGGCGTGGCGGAATCCTCTCTCCTCCTTGCGCGATCGAACCGGAGAGGGTCCCCTTCCGCATGCCCGCGTCCTGTACGACCCCCCCGCGCCGCGCACACCGCAGGGTACGCCAATCCTTTTCCGCCCTTGTCCCCCCGGGCGGCGATCTGGTATACTCCTTTTGATCTTCAGGGCGGGGTGCGATTCCCCACCGGCGGTACAGCCCGCAAGTCCGTCCCGCATGGACGGGCCGACCCGGTGAAACTCCGGGGCCGACGGTGACAGTCCGGATGGAAGAGGATCGGAGAGGGGCTCGCGCCCCCGCATGTCCTGAAGACGTATGTCTTCGGGATTTTTTTGTGCCGTGCGGGAGGGGGACGGAGATGTTGGGCACCGTTGAGGACGCGCTGCGGGCGATCGCCGACGGACGGATCGTCATCGTCACCGACGACGAGGACCGGGAGAACGAGGGCGACTTCGTCATGGCCGCGGAGAAGGCCACGCCGGAGGCGGTGAATCTGATGGCCACGCACGGCCGCGGGCTGATCTGCGTCTCCGCGCCGGGGGAACGCATCGACGCCCTCGGTTTGAAGCCGATGGCGCAGCACAACACCTCGCTCTTCGGCACGCCGTTCACGGAGTCGATCGATCTCAAACACGGGACGACGACCGGCATCTCCGCCTTCGACAGGGCGGCGACCGTCCGCGCCTTCGCCGACCCGGAGCGGGGCCCGGACGAGTTCGCCCGCCCCGGCCATATCTTCCCGCTCAGGGCCAGGGACGGAGGGGTGCTCCGGCGCGCGGGGCACACCGAGGCGAGCGTCGACCTCGCGCGCCTGGCCGGGCTGTATCCGGCCGGGATGCTCTGCGAGATACTGGCCGAGGACGGCACGATGGCCAAGCTGCCCGTCCTGCTGCGGATCGCGGAGCGCTTCAAGATGACGGTGGTGACCGTCGACGCGCTGATCCGCTACCGGATGCGGCGCGAGAAGCAGGTGCAGTGCACCACCCGCACCCCCCTCCCCACGCCGTGGGGGCCGTTCGATCTCCGCCTCTACGAGTGCGTCCTGGACGGCGCGCACCACCTCGCCCTGGTGCGGGGCGAGGTGTCGGGGCGGCGCGACGTGCTCGTCCGCGTGCACTCGGAATGCCTCACCGGCGACGTCTTCAACTCCCTCCGCTGCGACTGCGGCGCGCAGCTGCGCGCCGCCTTGCAGCGGATCGCGGGGGAGGAGTGCGGCGTGCTCCTGTACATGCGGCAGGAGGGGCGCGGGATAGGCCTCGTCAACAAGCTCAAGGCGTACGCGCTCCAGGACGGGGGGCTCGACACGGTCGAGGCGAACGAGCACCTCGGGTTCGCGCCCGATCCGCGCGACTACGGGATCGGGGCGCAGATCCTCGCGGATTTGGGCCTCGGGCGGATCCGGCTCCTCACGAACAACCCGCGTAAGATCGTGGGGCTCGAAGGGTACGGGCTGGAGGTGTCGGAGCGGGTCCCGATCAGGGTGGGGGCCACCGCCCACAACGAGGAGTACCTGCGCACGAAGCGGGACAAGATGGGACACATGCTCTGACGCCGGTTCGGGGAGGGCGAACGACGCGTCGGCGGGCGCCCGGCGCGGCGCACGGGGGAGGGAAGGAGGAGGAGATGCCGAAGGTCTACAGCGGCGACCTGGTGAGCAAGGGGGCGCGGTACGCGATCGTGGTGAGCCGGTTCAACGAGTTCATCACCTCGAAGCTTCTCGAGGGGTGCACGGACACGCTCCTGCGCCACGGGGTCAAGGACGAGGAGCTCTCGGTCGTCTGGGTGCCGGGGGCGTTCGAGATCCCCTTCGCGGCCGCCCGGCTCGCGCGCGGCAAGAAGCACGACGCGGTGATATGCCTCGGGGCGCTGATCCGGGGCGCCACCCCGCACTTCGACTATGTGAGCGCCGAGGTCTCCAAGGGGATCGCGGCGGCGGGGATCGAGTCGGGGCTTCCCGTCATCTACGGAATCATCACCGCCGACACGATCGAACAGGCGGTCGAGCGCGCGGGCACCAAGGCGGGCAACAGGGGCAAGGACGCGGCGGAGGCCGCCGTGGAGATGGTGAACCTGTGCAAGAGACTGTAAGCGGCGGCGGGTGCCGGCGCGGCGTGCGCCCGCGGCGGGAGGAGGGCTGACCGATGGGTTCCCGCCGACGATCGCGCGAGTTCGCGCTCCAGTGCCTCTACGGGATAGAGATCTCCCACGAGGATCCCGAGCGGGCGCTGGCGGAGTTCTGGGCCGAGCACCCGGCGGATGAGGAGGTGCGCCGCTACGCGTCCGGCCTTGTCAAGGGGGCCTGCGCGGCGCGGGGGGAGATCGACCGGCTGATCGCCGGCTGCGCGAAGAACTGGACGCTGGAGCGGATGGCGGCCGTCGACAGGAACATCCTCAGGCTCGCCGTCTACGAGATGCGGTCCGGCGGCGAGCCGCCCCCGGCCGTGATCATCAACGAGGCGGTCGACATCGCCAAGAAGTACTCCACCCCCGACTCGGGCGCGTTCGTCAACGGCATCCTCGACCGCATCCACAAGGACGCGTTGCGCGATGGGAATCCCTGAGCCGCCGCCCCGGGACGCCGCGCGCGGCCCTGAGCGGCATATGCGGAGGGCGCTCGCCCTGGCGCGCCGGGGCAAGGGATTCACGAGCCCGAACCCCGCGGTCGGCGCGGTGATCGTGCGGCGCGGGGCGGTCGTCGGAGAGGGGTGGCACCGCCGGCCGGGGGCGCCGCACGCCGAGGTCGTGGCGCTGCGGAAGGCCGGCGCCGCGGCCCGCGGCGCCACGATGTACGTCACCCTGGAACCGTGCTGCACCTGGGGGCGCACCCCTCCGTGCACCGACGCGATCAGCCGCGCCGGCATCGCGGCGGTCGTCGCGGCGGGTCGCGACCCGAACCCGCGCCACCGCGGGCGGGGGTTCCGGCTGCTCCGGCGCCGGGGGATACGGGTGGCGGTGGGGCTCCTCGCGGCGGAGGCGGCCGCGCTCAACGAGGATTTCGCCTCCTACGTCGCCACCGGGCTCCCGTTCACCGTCGTCAAGTGCGCGATGAGCCTCGACGGCAAGATCGCCGCGGTCGGCGGCCGGGCCCGCTGGATCAGCGGGCCCGCGGCGAGGGCCCGCGCCCACGACCTGCGGATGGAGGCCGATGCGGTCCTGGTCGGGAGGACGACCGTCGCGCGCGACGATCCCTCCCTGACTGCGCGCCCCGCGGGCCGGCGGGGAAAAATCCCCTGGAGGGTGATCCTGGACTCGGGGGCGAACATCCCGCTCCACTCCCGCGTGCTGAGGCCCGCGGCGGCGGAGAAGACCATCGTGGCGGTGACCCGCGCCGCGTCTCCCGCGCGCGTCGCGAAAATCGAGGCGCGCGGCGCGCGGGTGCTGCGGTGCCCGGCCAAAGGCGGGCGGGTTTCCATACGGGCGCTCTGGCGCCTGCTCGGCCGGATGGGGATCATGTCCGTGCTGGTGGAGGGAGGCGGCGAGACCATCGCCTCGGTGATCGAGGCGGGGGTCGCCGACCGGTACGTCGCGTTCGTCGCCCCCCTGCTCATCGGGGGGCGCGGCGCCCCGACGCCCGTGGGCGGCAGGGGGGTCAGGCGGATCGCCGACGCCCTGCGCCTCGGGCGCATCGAGGCGACGCCTGTCGGACTCGACCTGATGCTCGAGGCGCGCCTGCATCCGCCGCGCGCCTGGCGCTGAACGAGGCACCTGCAAGGGGCGATGCCGTGTTTACCGGACTGGTCGAGGAGATCGGCGTCGTGGAGCGGATCGAGTCCGCCCCCGCGGGGCGGCGTATCGCCATCCGCGCCCGTCTGACGCTCGAGGGGATCGCGCCGGGGGCGAGCATCGCCGTGAACGGCGTCTGCCTCACCGTGGTCCACATCGACGCCCCTCCGGCGAAATCCACGCGGGGGCGGCTGGTCGCGGATCTGCTCGGGAGGACGTGGGAGGTGACGACGCTCGGCGCCCTTACGCCGGGATCGGCCGTCAACCTCGAGCGGGCCCTGCGGGCGGGGGATAGGATGGGGGGGCACTTCGTGCTCGGCCACGTCGACGGCACGGGAGTCGTCGAATCGCGCCGGACCGAGGGGGGCGATCTGGTGCTGCGCATCGCGGCGCCCCCGGGACTCGCCCCGGGCCTCGTGCCGAGGGGATCCGTCGCGGTGGACGGGGTGAGCCTCACCGTCGCCCGGGTCCGCGGCCGCCGCTTCGACGTCCACTGCATCCCCGCGACGCTCGAGCGCACCACGCTCGGACGGCTCCGGCCCGGCGCGAAAGTCAACCTCGAAACCGACATCCTCGGGAAATACGCGCAGCCGCCTTCCGGCGGCGGTCTCACCGCCGCGTCTCTCGAGGAGAAGGGGTTTTGAGAGGCCGGTTGCCGCCTCCTCGGGGCGCGTCGCGGCGTCGCGGCGTCCCCCGCATTTCCACGTTCCGTTTTTGATTGCCTTTCCCGCGCAGCTTCTTGTACACTGCTGTCGGCGTGCGGGGTGCGGCGTTCGCCCGCCGGCCGTCGCGAGCGGGGGGAGGAACGGTGGATAGGTTTTTTCTCTTGGGACTGCTGCTCTCCGCGGGGCTGCACACGGCGGTCGTCGCGCATGTCGGCATCCCCGGCGCGGGGGGGAGCGACTGTTCGCTCCCGCCCGGGCTCGAGCTCCGCTACGTGGAGGCGGTGACGCGGTTGTCGCCGGCCGCCGCGACGGGGGAGATCGAAACGGAGGCGCTGGCTGCCCTGACCGTTCCGGCGGAGGAACAGGTCGCCGCGCGGGAGCCGGCGCGGCCGGTGGCGTCGGCGATGCGGGGGACCGGCGAGGTGTTGCGCGCCTCGGTGCAGGAGACGCTGCGTCCGCTGCTCGACGAGGGCGATTCGCCGGACGCCGAGTTCTCCGAGGCGGTCTGCCGCTACAAGGCGCGGCTCGAGGCGATACTCGACCGGGAGAGTCGGATCGCGTACCCGGACCCCGCGCGGATGGGCGGGCGAGAGGCGAGGCTGCAGATCCGCTTCAGCCTGCGCAAGGACGGCAGCCTCGAGTCGGTCGAGCTGCCCCCCCGCTGCGGCGGCTTCGAGCAGGAACTGGTCGCGGGGCTGCGGAAGGCGGCGAGGCACTTTCCCGCCTTCCCGGAGGAGATCGACTGCGTGCGGCTCACATTCTGCTGGCCGGTCAGTTTCAACCTGTACTGAGGACAAGGAGGATTGCATTTGCCAAAGATCATACTCAGGGCGAACGAGTCGGTGGAGAAGGCCCTCAAACGCCTCAAGAAGAAGGTGGATAAAGAGGGCATCATGAAGCAGGTCAAAAAGCACCGGCACTACGAGAAGCCCAGCCAGAAGCGGCGCAGGAAGGCGCAAGAGGCGCGGCGGCGCTGACGGCGCAGCCGCTCCCGGACCATGCCGGCCCTGTCCACCGCGTGGAACGCGGACGGGAGGTACACCGCGAGGGGCCTGCTCGCTACGCTGGCGAGGATGGGGCTGCGGGAGATCGAGCTCAGCTACCAGTGCGGCCCCGTGGAGGTGCGCGACTACGCGTCCGCCTGCCGCGCGATGGGGTTCCGGGTGGTGAGCGTCCACAACTTCTGCCCGGTCCCCGAGAACGCCCCCGCGGGGCGGGCGCGGTCGGAGGCGCTCCTGCTCTCGTCCCTCGATGAGGGCGAGCGGAGGCGCGCCGTGGAGGCGACCCGGCGGTCGATCGAGACCGCGGCGGGGCTGGGGGCGGGGACGCTCATACTTCACCTGGGCAGGGTGGAGGTTTCCTGCCGGACGCGGGAGCTGATCGGGCTGTACCGGGCCGGGCTGCGGGGCACGCCCCGATGGGAGTCGATCCTCGGCCGGATGCGCGCGCAGCGCGCGGCGAAGAGGGGGCCGCATTTCAGCGCCGCCCTCCGGAGCCTCGACGAGTTGTGCGGGGCGGCCTCGGACGCGGCCCTGGCGCTGGCGGTCGAGAACAGGTTTTACCATCGGGAGATCCCGTCGTACGGCGAGCTTCGCGAAATCCTTCGCAGGTTCGCCGGTGGCCCCGTGGGCTACTGGCACGATATCGGGCACGCGCAGGTGATGGAGAACCTCGGCTTCTGTCGGCACGAGGAGTATCTCGATGCGGCCGGAGCGGTGTTGAGGGGATTCCACGTGCACGACGTGCTCCTGTGCCGGGACCATCTCCCGCCCCCGCGCGGGATGGTCGACTTCTCGCGGTTCGCAGGACGCGCAGGGGCGCGGGTCATCGAGCTGTCGCCGGTCCACGGGGCGGCGGCGGTTGAGCGGTGCGTGCGTTTTCTGGAGCGGACGTTCGGAGAGCCGCCGGCGACGGCGAGGGGTGCGTCGAATGGCGCGCAGGCATAGGGTCTACCGGCAGATCGAGGGGAAGAAGCGCTACGAGCACCGCGCCAAAACCATCGTCTCGGCCGCCATCCTTGTGATCATCCTCGCCTTTCCCATCTCTGTTTACAAGGCGAGAAACCCCGCGGCGATTAATCTCCCCGCCGCAATGGACGTGGCACAGGTGGCCCGCAATCTCGCCAGGGGGGGTGGGTTCACCACCAATATCCTGCGTCCCGGCCTGTACGCGTCGCTGCCGCGGTTAACCAAGCCTCCGGACATCGTGAATCCGCCGCTCCACGTCTGGCTGCTGGCGCGGCTCCCGGGGATGAAGCGGGGTACGATCCTCTCCACCCCCGACAGCACCGTCACCAATTTCTCCTCATTTTTCTACCTGCTCACGGCGCTGCTCCTGTTCCTGCTCGAGCGCAGGTTGTCGGGCGGCCAGACCCTCGCCATCGCCTCGTTGATCTACCTCTTCAGCGTCCCGATGTTGCACAGTGCGGTGTCCGGCACCGGCGAGACCCTGTCGGCGGCGATGGTCACCCTTCTCATGCTCATGATCTCCGTGGACAGCAACAAGTCGTTCCTCTACTCGTTCGTCGTGGGGGCGGTCCTGGGCGCCTGTTATCTGACCTCCTACGTTTTCCTGGTCCTCCTCCTCCCCCTCATCATCCACAAGAATGCGGTGGGGGAGGAGGGGCGTTTCAGGCACATCGCGGCGATGCTGGTGGGGCTTTCCGCCGTGTCGGTGCCCTGGATGGTGCGCAATCTGCATTTCGGCGCCAATGCCCTCATCGCCCAGCCTTTTTCCTCGATTTTCCTCGGCGGCGAGCGGCCGCCGCAGGGCCCCGCCGCCGGGGGGGGAGTTTATTTGCACATGGCGAACTATTATGGTAAGCTTATTAATAATTACAGTGCGTCGTGTGTGCTTGGGTTTTTCCTGATTTCGCCCGTTGTGCAAAGCCACGGCCAAGGGATTGGCAGGGTCAAGCATTTCCTATGGTACGGCTTGGGGGCGGTCATACTCTTTTCGCTGCTCGGGCAGGGCGATACGGAAGCGATGGGGGCGTTTCTGCCCGGCGCCATACTCGTCGGCAGCCTCACGTTCCAGGAGCTTATTCAGAGGTACCGCTCCGATTCGCCACTGGTGAAAAGCAGGCTGACGGTTTTGTTCATCGCGCTTAACGTTCTTCCGTTCGTATCCGCGCTGATGGCGACGCCGCCGAGCGCGGCTGCGTATCGATGGCACGAGAATCGACTGCGCACCATGGCTGACATGCACAGCAGGATGCATGCCGGAGAGATCCTGATGACGAACGCGCCGGAGTGGATGGCGTACTACGGGGAGTTCAATACCCTTCCGCTCCCGGCCGACGGCGCCGAGCTCAGTCGATGGGAGCAGGCGTTCGGCCAGTTGCGCTTTGCGGCGGTGTGCCCGTACGGTTCGGTCGAAGGCGTGGCCAAGATGATACTCAAACAGCACGTTGTCCCCGCCTGGTTCCTTAGCGAAAAGGCGCAGGTCTATCCGGGCAAGGAGGTCTTCTTCTCCGCCGCCGATAACGATGAGGCTATGGTCGTCACACGTTGATTATCAAATAGGGGGTGGTCTAATGCGCGCGAGGCTTGTGTCCCTGATCATATGCACCGGTGTTCTCTGTTCGGCAATGTGCCTCGGACAGACGCCCGGCGAACAGGCGGCCCGGAGGAACGAGCTCGAACAGAAATACCCGGACATCAAATTCAACTGGCCCAAGACCCCCGGGGCGGGGGAGGCGGAGGGGGGCGAGGCCGTGCCGGTCGATCCGTCCGTATCGACACCGGACCTTGAGGAAACGGCGTCGACGGCGTTGTATCAGGACGCCTCCGAGATCGCCCAGGAGGAGGTGCTGATGCGCCAGAAGCAGCGCAGGGCCTATATGCTCGGCCCCGGCGATGTCATCAGCATCAACGTCCGCGATCATCCGGAGTTCAGCAGTTACGGCGTGCGGGTCGGCTACGCGGGGGAGGTCATCCTTCCGCTCACGAACGAGGTCGTCTACGCGGAAGGTCTCACCGTGGAGGAGGTGCGGCTGGCGATCGAGGAGAAGCTCAAGGCCTACATCGAGCGCCCCTTCGTGAGCGTCTTCATCACCGAATTCAACAGCAAGAAGTTCTACGTCCTCGGCGAGATCGGAGCGGGGATCTACCCGATCGGAGCCACGAATATCAGCCTGATGGAAGCGATGTACGCCGCCGGGCTCCCCTCGGAAGGGATCGCGGCGATGCGCCGTGTGCAGATCATCACCCCGCACGAGACCGATCCGATCAACCGCTGGGTGAATGTCTACGCCATCCTCTACAAGGGCCGGATGGAGCACAACATCACCATCGAGCCGGGGACCATCATCTACGTGCCCACCACGATCTTCACCAAGTTCTCCAGGGTGATCAGGCAGGTCTCGGTGACGATCGAGGACCTCTCCAAGATACCGAACGACCTCGCCTCGTTCGACTCGGGGCTCATCGCATGGGACACGTCCTGGAACATGAACATATTCCCCAAGGGTATCGATCTGCACGGCGGCAACAAGGCCAGCCGCTGGTATGACGGGGACTAACTCCGCATCGATCGTCGGCGGTCACGTGCAGCCCCCCGCCCGCGGCGGGACGCGGGTCGGGGTTTTCGCTATCCCCCCCGCCTAGAGGTTCGGCAGTATGGTCGTCAACGCTGCGGCGATTACCGGCGCCGCGAGAAGCTACATCGAGGTCGTCTTCAGGCGCAAGTGGCTCTTCCTGGTGCCGGTGATCGTCTTCCTCTCCGTCGCAGTCGGCCTCGGCTTCGTGCTCCCCCCGCGGTACCGTTCCGAGGCCATCCTCGGCCTGAAGGAAGAACAGAGCGACAACCCCCACCTGAAGGGGGTTACCGCGATCACCCCTGTCAAGGAACGTCTCCCGATGATCCGCGAGAAGCTCACCAGCCGCTCGCGACTGATCTCGGTGATCCGGAGCCTCGGCCTCGATGCCCAACTCAAGAACGAGTGGGGGATGGAGGAACTCATCGGTTCTTTGCGCAGGTCGATCGGCGTCGAGATGCGGCAGGGGGGGAACTTCTTCAGCATCTGGTGCGAGCACTTCGATCCGGTCACCTGCCAGAAGATCGCGGAACTGTTGACCGATCTGTTCATCAAGGAGAACCTCGACATCGAGAAGCGCGAGACGAGCATCGGTATCGAGTTCCTCGAGAGCCAGCGGTCGATCTACCGGCAGAAGCTCGAGGAGTCCGAGAAGAACCTCACCACCTTTAAACAGGAAAACCAGCGCGTCCTCTCCATCGCCGCCGCGCGGGAGCTTGGCGAGAAGCTCGGCGTGAGCGATGCCGCGAACATCAACGTGCTGCGCTTCACCAACTACCAGGTGAACCTGATCGAGTCGCGAATCAAGCTCCAGGAGCTCACCACGCACAGGGAGCAGCTCGTGCGGGAGCTCAAGCGGACGGACAAGTACGTCGTCGCGGAGCGGATCCAGGAGATCAACCCGATCGTCCGCGAGCTGAAGAAGACCCTCGTGGACAAGCGCATCGAGCTCCATAAGCTCAAGCTCGACTCCACGGAGAACCATCCGCTCGTCCAGCAGCTCCAGCAGCAGATAGAGAAGACGCAGGAGGAGCTGGAGAAGATGACCGAGGAGACGGTCAAGCAGGAGACGCGCGCCATCAACCCCAACTACCAGCAGATCGAGCGCGAGATCGGCCAGACGGAGGCCGAGATCGCCTCCCTGAAGAAGCGCCTCGAGATCACCGAGCTGTACATGAAGGACTTCCACCGGGAGATCCAGCAGATCCCCGAGACGGAGCGCAAGATGACCGATCTGCAGCGGAGCTACGGCATCTACAACAAGCGCTTCCTCGACCTGACCGAGCGCCTCGAGACGGCCAGGATCACCGAACGGCTCGAGACGATCGAGAAGGGGGTGCGCTTCGAGATCTACGAGCGGCCCCGTGTGCCGATCCAGCCGTTCAAGCCGAATCGCAAGGCGATCTCCCTCATCGGGCTCGTCTCGGGGATCTTCTTCGGGGGCGCCCTGGTCTTCATCGCCGAGGCGACCGACCACTCGTTCAGCGAGATATCGCAGCTGCGGGCGGCGATCGATCTCCCGGTCATCGGTTCGGTGAGCAGGATCCTGACCGTGGAGGAGGACGAGTTCAACAAGTCCAAGAAGCGGCTCGGCCTCGTGAGCCTGCTGGTCTTCATCATCTTTATTTTCCTCGGCGTGGTGGCGAAGTACATCCTCACCGCCTGACGCCGTCCGGGGGGGGGTAGCGCGATGCCCGACACATTCGATCTCGGGAAGATCAAGTCGTTCTTCCTTGAGAAGAAGAAGAGTCTCCAGGAGGAGATCACCACCCGGTCGTACGTCGCCGACCCCGACCCGACCGACGAGGGGATCGACTCGCGGATCGTGGTCTTCTCGGACCCGTCCTGCCATGTCGCCGAGCAGTACCGGACCATCCGGACGAATCTCCTCTCGCTCTCCCCCGACAAGCCGCTCCAGGCGATCCAGCTCACCAGCGCGCTGCACTCGGAGGGGAAGACGATCACCAGCTGCAACCTCGCCTTCGCCCTGGCCCAGGAACCGGAAAAGAAGACCATCCTGATCGACTCCGACATGCGGAAGCCCGCGATCCACAAGCTGCTGGGGATCCCGAAGGAGCCGGGCCTCTCGGAGATCCTCACCAAGGACTTCGACCTCGAACATTTTCTCCAGCGTCCGATCGCGGGGGGGCTCTACGCCATCCCCGCGGGCAAGGGGCCCGCGAACCCGTCCGAGCTCCTCTCCTCCTCGCGCCTGAGGAGGATGGTGACGCGCCTCAGGTCGGAGTTCGACTACATCGTCTTCGACGTCTCCCCGATCATCCCGGTGACGGACGCGAGCGTGCTCGGGAAGCAGCTCGACGGGACCCTGCTCATCGTGCGGGCCGGCTGGACGCAGGCGATCGACATCGAACGCGCCTACTCGCTCCTCACGGAGGCGCAGGCCAAGCCGATCGGGTCGGTGCTCACCTGCGTGGTGAGCTATATCCCGTACTACCTCTATCGCTACCGGTACATCTACTCGCACTACGCGCGCCCCTACGTCTACTACGGCCCGTGACCGGCGGCGCCTGTCCCGCGCGGCGGGCGGGGGGAGGAGGACGAATGACGCACACGATCGTCGGCACGGACAAGGCGCCGCGTCCGTCGGGGCCGTATTCCCAGGCGGTGCGCGTCGGCAACCTGCTCTTCATCTCCGGACAGATCCCCCTCGATCCCCGGAGCGGGGAGGTCGTGGCCGGGGGGATCGATATCCAGGCCAGGAGGGCGCTCGAGAATCTGGGGGCGATCCTCCACGCGCAGGGGCTCGATTACCCGTCGGTCGTCAAGACGACCGTCTTTCTCAGGAGGATGGAGGAGTTCAAGGAGTTCAACGAGATCTACGCGCGCTACTTCGCCTCCGGCCCTCCCGCACGATCGTGCATCGAGGTGTCGCGCCTTCCCGGGGGGGTCGACGTGGAGATCGAGGCGGTCGCCGCCTACTGACGGCGGCGGGGGCGGGGAGGGGAACGATGCGCACCTGCGGGATTCAGATCGACTACACGAAGATGATGGCGGCGTGCATCGGTCCCGAGCACGGCATCCGGCCGGCGGAGCTGCGCGGGATCGCGCGCCGCGGCCGGACCGCGGCGCTGTCGGTCGCCGCGGCGGTGCGCACCGGCGGCCTGGGCTTCTCGAAGCTCCCGTTCGCGGGCGCGGTCGCCGACGAGGTGCGGCGCGTCGCCGACGAGATCGCCGGCGAGGTCGACACCTTCGTCGTCCTCGGGATCGGCGGTTCCGCGCTGGGCGCCGCCGCCTTGCACGCCGCACTGGCCCATCCGTTTCACAACCTCCTCCCCCGGGAGAAACGGAACAGGCGTCCCCGCGTCTTCGTCCTCGACAACGTCGACCCCGAGTTCGTCGCGGGGGCGATCGATCTGCTCGACTTCAAGAAGACCGCCGTGAGCGTCGTGACGAAGTCGGGGGGGACCGCCGAGACGCTGGCGCAGTGCCTCGTCTTCCTCAAGGAGATGCGCAGGCGGCTCGGGACGCGCCTGACCCGGCGGCGTGTCGTGGTCACGACGGACCCCGAGCGCGGGGCCCTGCGGGCGTTCGCCCTCCGCGAGGGATACCGGCTCTTCAGCGTGCCGCCGGACGTGGGCGGGAGGTTCTCGGTGCTGAGCCCGGTCGGCCTTCTCCCCGCCGCGGTCTCCGGGATCGACATCGGGGCCCTCCTCGACGGCGCGCGCGCCGCGCACGATGCCTGTCTCGCCCCGGGGCTCGCCTACAACCCCGCTCTCCTCCTCGCCGCGCTCCAGCATATCTCCTGCGTCGAGCGGGGGAAGACGATCGCCGTGATGATGCCGTACAGCAACGCCCTGGCCGGCGTCGCGGACTGGTTCCGTCAGCTCTGGGCCGAGAGCCTCGGCAAGCGCCTCGACCGCGCGGGGGCGGTGGTGCACGCCGGGCAGACGCCGGTGCGGGCGCTCGGCGCCACCGACCAGCACTCGCAGATCCAGCTCTACATGGAGGGGCCCGCAGACAAGGTGATCACCTTCCTGGGCGTGCGCGGGTACCGGAGGACCGTCCGGATCCCCGCGGCGCCGCCCGGCGACGACGCCCTCGACTACCTCGGCGGCGCGACGATGGACGACCTCATAGGCGCCGAGCAGCGCGCCACCGCCCTCGCCCTCGCGGAGGCGGGCCGCCCCTCGATGACGATCACCCTCGACCGGATCTCGCCGCGCGCGCTGGGGGCGCTCCTGTATCTGTTCCAGATGCAGACCGTCTTCGCCGCGGAACTCAGGGGGATCAACGCCTTCGACCAGCCGGGGGTGGAGCAGGGGAAGCGTCTGACCTGCGCGATGATGGGGCGCCCGGGGTATGGCGCCCTCCGCCGCGGGATCGCCAGGTCGGATCGGCGATGCGCGTCGCGCTGCGCGCTTTCTCTCTGAGGCCCGGGGCGCGTTGCACGAACGCAACAACCGATTGACCGCCGCGGCGGATCGGGATACACTAACAGGCAGGGGAAAGTTGCCATGGCCTTCCTGAAGAGAGGTGCGTGTCTTGCCGCCGTTCTGCTCGCCCTCGGCGCGGGCGTCGCGTTCCCGCTGAGTCTCCTCAGGCCGGGGGAGCCGCGCTTCAAGTTCAACCGGATCGTCGCCCCCGCCAAGGCGGAGGCGGGCGACCAGTTCAGGGTCCTCGCCTTTGTCACGCCTCTCCAGAACATCTGGGACGAGGAGCGGATCTTCTTGCACCTGCTCGAGTCCGACGCGGTGATGGACGAGTACCCCGCGGACGGGTGGGACCAGAAGGGGATCCTGGTAAACGCCAACGCCGCCCCGCAGATCCCCTCGCAGCGCTGGGTCGTGGGAGAGGACGTGCAGCTGGGGCCCGTGACCTTCGAGATCCCCCGCGGGCTCGCCCCCGGCACCTACCTGATCCAGATGGGGCTGTTTCATGTCGTCGATCCCGTCAAGCGGGTCTTCATGCGCGAACCGTACGCCAATCGGGAGATCAAGGACTGGATCGTCGGTTCGGTGGAGGTGACCGCCCCGCGGCGGATCGAGAACGGGAGCCGGGTCGAACTGCTGCTGAGCGACTTCGAGACCCTCGGGGACGTGAAGAAATGGGAGTCGGGCAGGCGCGGCGAGCTCGGACTCGTGGGCGGGGCGGAGGCCCTCAGCGGGGACTACTCGGGCTGCCTCGCGTTTCCGTCGAACACCTACCTCCCCATCGTGATGATGCAGAGCTTCTTCGAGAGCGCCCCTCCCGAGTACACCGACTGGGGGCAGTACGACTACCTCGAGTTTCTTTTCCAGGGCCAGTTCTCCCCCCGCGCCTACGACGGAAGCCACGTGTCGATCCAGATCAAGGACGCGGGCGGCGGAAGGTTCCAGCGCAGGCTCGACGAACTCGAGAGGGTGAACGTCGAGAGGGGGGCGCACGGCGACTGGGCGTCCGCGACGGAAAACGGCCCTACGCCTGTCGCCGGCCCGCAGACGCCCGTGCCCGCGCGCCGCGAAAACGCCTCCGCCCCCAACGGTTCGAACGGTTCCGCGTTCCGGATGCGTCTGCCGGTCGTCGATATCGCCACCCGGATCGATATCGGCAACATCGCCCACCTCGGATTCTGGGCGTCGGGGCTCCCCGAACGGGAGGACTGGTTTCTCACCGCGGTCGTCGACGACATCAAGCTGGTGGCGGAGGAGGGGAGGAAGCCGGGCTGGTTCGACGAGCCGTTTGTGGTCTTCGAGAAGCTCAAATGCCCCGCGACCGCCGTCCCCGGAACGGCGATCAGGATGGAGGCCGCCTTCAGCCTCGCGCGCAAGTTCCGCCAGGATTACTCGCTCTTCATCCATGTCATCGGTGAGGAACCCCCGCACTACGCGATGCACGTCGAGCGCAGGCCGTTCCGCTCCACGACCACCTGGGAGGTCGGGCGCATGCACACGGAGGGCCCCCTCCACGTCCCCGTGCCGCAGGACGTTCCGCCGGGGAACTACTTCGTCAATGTCGGGCTCTTCAAGGTGCGCGATGAGTTGAACACGAATGCGCGCTACGTCAACACCTACCGCTGGTCCGACGGGGTCTACACCGAGGAGCAGCCGACACTCCCGGTGGACTACATCAAACAGCCGTACCTCAACCGCGACTCCGCGCAGCAGTGGAGGGTGGGGAAGATCGCCATCGTTTCGCGGAAGGCGGAGAAATCCGCGCCGGCGATGGCCGCGGAGTCGCAGGAGATGGAGGACCTCGTCAAGAGCACCGCATCCGGGATCCTCACGAAACCCGCCCCGAAGGGCGACAAGACACGCAACGTTCCGAGGCCGGTGAGGATCCCGCTCCGGAACGCCGGGCGAGAGGGGCCCGACGGTGACTAGGGACGAGCAGGGGCGCCCGCTGGTCAGGATACGCGTCAAGGAGCGGATCGGTTCCTCCTCCGAGCGGGCGGTTTCGAAATCCCACGGCCCGGAGAAGATCATTTTGCTCGTCGTCGGCGCGTGTCTCGGCCTCGGTCTCGGGTACCTCCTCGCCGGCAGGCTGGCGGCACTGTTCCGTCCGTCGTTCGGCTCGGTGCGGGCGGACGCGCCGGCGGCGCGGGAGCGCGGGGATGCGCCCGCCCCCGCGGCGCCCGCCCTCGAGTTCGATCTGCCCTCCGAAGGGGAGTGATGCGCAAGCTGCTCCTCGCCGTCTCCGCATTCACCGCATATCTGTGCGCGGCGCTGGGAGCGGGGTTTGTCGACGCGTTCGTGCTCGAGCCGAACTGGCTCAAGATGGAACGCGTCACGGTCGCCAGCCCCGCCCTCGCCGCGTCGCTGGGCCCCCTCACCATCGCCCAGCTCTCCGACCTCCATCTCCGCGGCGCGTGCGGGTTTCTCGAGGAGCAGATCCTACGGACGCTCGCCCGCATCCGCCCCGACGTCTTGTTCTACACCGGCGACCTCGTGTCGCGCAGGGAGGCGCTCGAGGAGTTCTGGCGGTTCGCCCGTCGCGCCGCCCCCCGTCTCTGGAGTTACGCGATCCCGGGCGACGACGACGAGGCCCTCATCAACGACCGGTGGCGCGACCCCGCATGGCGGAAGGCGGGGGTGGCGCTGTTGGTGAACGAGGTCGTGCCGCTGCGGCTTCCGGGCGGGGGAGACCGCGCCCTCTGGCTCGTCGGCGCGGGGCCCGACTTCCCCTGGGGGTCGTACCGCGACAAGATCCCCGAGGGGGAGGCGGTCCTCGTGCTCGCCCACCGTCCCGCCGAGATAAAGCATGCGGCGATCCGCGGGGCGGGGATGGTCCTCTCCGGGGATACGCACGGGACCCAGCTCGGCATTCCGGCGCTGCGCCGGTTTTCGGCCTACGCGCGCCGGGGACCGTACATGGCCGGGCTCTACCGCGTCAAGGAAACCCTGCTCTACGTGAGCAGGGGGACGGGCTGGAAGGCCCGCCCGATCCGGTTCTTCTGCAGGCCCGAGCTCACCGTGTTCCGTTTCGTCTCCTCGGGCGCGACGAGCGAAATCACGGTCCTTCCCGGCGATGAATAGGCGCGCCAGTCCCATACTGCTCTACCATGGCGCCGAGGAGAGCGGCGACGCCATCCGCGACCCGCTTTACTCCCTCCCCCCCGCGCGTATCCGCGCGCAGATCGCCGCACTCCGGGAGGCCGGGTTCCGTTCCGTGACGCTCGGCGAATTCCTCGCCCGCGGCGGATACTGCGCCGGCGGCTGCGTGATCACCATCGACGACGGGCTCCTGAGCGCCGCCACGGTTCTCTTCCCGGCGCTTGCGGGAGCGGATCTCACGGCTGTCATCTTCCCGGTGGCGGGGATGGTCGGCCGCAAGGGATGGGTGGACTGGACCGCGCTCGCCGAGATGCGGCAGGCCGGATTCGAGGTGGGGTCGCACGGGATGACGCACGCCAGCCTGGCCGCCGCCTCGGCCCGCGAGGAACTCGCCGCGTCGAAACGGCGCATCGAGGACCGCCTCGGCGCGCCGGTGCAGTACCTCGCCCTGCCCGGGGGGTACCGGAGCCGCGCGACGGCGTCGTACGCCGCGGAGGCCGGCTACACGGCGATCTGCGGCTCCCGCTTCGGCTACAACAAGGTCCCCGCGGAGCCGATGGATCTGAAAAGGATCTGCCTGAAACGCGGGGACGGCCCCGAGGCTGCGGCGGTCTTCGCGGCGGGCAGACCAGGCAGGATCGCGGGGCGTTTCATGCGGGAACGGGGGAAGGAGATCGGCCGGGCGATCCTCGGCCCCAGGATCTACGCTGCGCTGCGCGGGCGGCTCGTCCCCGAGGGCGCCTGCCGGTCGCTGCCGCGCTTCCCCCAAGACACGTGAGGCCGGCGTGTGGAGATGCCGGCGTTCAGATGCCGCGCCCGCCGAGCATCACGACGATCGTCCTGAGCATGATCCAGAGATCGAGCAGGAGCGACATGTTCTCTATGTAGTAGAGGTCGCTCACGAGCTTCTCGGCGTTGGATTCGATGGTCGATGCGTACTGCAGATTCACCTGCGACCAGCCGGTGATGCCCGGCTTCACCTCGAGGCGTTCGGTGTAGAACGGCATGCACCGGATGAGCGAGCGCACGAAGTGCGGGCGCTCCGGCCGCGGCCCCACGATGCTCATCTCCCCCTTCAGCACGTTGAAGAACTGCGGAAGCTCGTCGAGGTGCGTCCGGCGGAGGAACCGTCCGAAACCGTTCACGCGGGCGTCGTCGGGCGCGGCCCAGACCGGGCCGGTGTTCTTCTCGGAGTCGACGGTCATCGTGCGGAACTTGAGCATCGTGAACGGCCGGCAGTGGAGTCCCGCGCGCTCCTGCATGTGCAGGATCGGGCCTCGCGAGGTGAGGCGTACGATCAGGGCGATCGGCAGCATCAGCAGCGGACCGGCGACGGCGATCACGGCGAGCGAGAAGGCGATGTCGAGCACCCGCTTGAAGCCGTGGTACCAGCCGCGCCCATAGCGCGCGAAGGTGAGTTCGATGAGCGGGATGTTTTTCGCGGCGGCGGTCGCGGCCACCCTGCCGACCACCGCCTCGTACAGGTCGGGGACCGTTTTGAATATGATGTCGGTGTTGATGAAGTAGGAGAATATCTCCGCCACCCGCTCGCGCGGAAGGTCCGGCGACGAGATGACCGCCTCGTCCACCGGCCGGCTGGATATGATCGAGGGGAGGTCCTCCACCGTCCCCAGGATCATCTCCCGGTCGACCTCCGGTTCGTTCCCGTCGGTGGCGATGTAGCCGACGAGTTCGGTCTTGATCCCCGCCCGGCGGGTCATCTGGAGCATCAGCCGCAGGGCGCTCCGGTCGGTGCCGACGATGAGGAGGTGGGAGACGAAGTAGTTGTGGCCCACCAGGATATTGATCGCGCGCCGGACCAGCAGCCGCCAGCCGGTGATGAACGCGGCGGTGAGCAGCCAGGATATGAGGATGACCGTGCGCGGGTAGGCGAACGACTGGGAGAAATAGGCGACGGCGATGATGAACAGGGTGCTCACCGTCATCGCCTTCGCGATGTTCGTGACATTCTCGAAAACGGTTTTGTACTTGGGCTTCTCGTACAGGCCGAAGACGTAGAGGCAGATCAGGCGGAGCAGCACCACGAACACCGCGATCCGCCAGTAGGCCTTGAAGTTCTCCTCGCGCACGTCGATGCCGTAGCGCAAGGAGAAGGAGAGAAGATCGGCGAGGACGATCAGGGTGGCGTCGATCACCACCGCGGCGCCCACGATGGATCTCAGGGGAAGCACACGTCTCGCGGAAGCCCCCCCCCCGCCAGCCACGGCCCGGGATTCCACAGGAGGCGCGATGTTCATGCGCCGCCGTCTTGGGGGAGACGGGAGAACTTTATGACCGCGTTCTTCTCAATTTTCTGATCCGGGGAGGAGACGGCGACGTCCGCGAGGCACATCCGCGGGTAGAGCTTCTTGACCTTGGCGGTCCCCACGCGGACGCCCTGCGCCTCGATGACCCCCGTGTCTCCCAGGGCGATGCCGTCCTCGCTTCCGAGGTTCACGATGACGAAGTTGTACTTCTCGTGGGAGACGAGCACCTGCCCGGCGATCTCACGGGGCCCCCCCGCGCTGTCGGTCACGACGGTCTCTTTCAGTGAGATCTCCCCGGCCGCACCGGGATCCGGTTCGCCGTCCCGCGCGCGGGCGAGTTTGGCGACGAGGTCGGCCTTCTCCCGCGCGGCCGCCTCGAGCCGCTCGATCAGCTGGAGTTCGGTGCTCTTGCTCTCCTTCAGCCGCGTGCGGAGGTAGGAGGCGATCTGCTCCTGGCGCGCGAGGCCCGCCGCCGTGGCCGCCGCCTTCTCGGAGGCCAGCTTCAGGCGCGACTGAAACTCCGCGAGGATCTTCTGCCGCTCCTCGATGCGCGTGCGCAGCACGCGCCGCTCCCCGTCAACCTTCAAGAACTCGCTCTTCAGGGCCGCGAGCATCTCCGCCTGCCGGGAGATCTCGGCGGTTTGGGTCTGCGCGGCAACCGCCGCCTCCTCGATCTGTTTCTGCAGGGAGCTGGAGAGGAGGCTCTGGGAGTAGAACCGCGAGTAGAAGTAGAGCGCCGCCGCGAGTTCGGCGACGGCGAGAACACAGAGGACGACGGTGATGAGGCGGGAGCCGGACGCCGGGGCGGAAGGCTCCGGCGGATCGGGCACCGGACCGGCGGCGGCCGGGCGCGGCGCGGAGGGGGGGACGCGGGGCTCCAGACGAGACGAAGGCGCGGGCTTCCCGACGTTCGCGGGGGACGCCGCGGAGGCGGTCCCGTCCGTCAGTCCCTTCAGGTCGGGCCGTTTCTCTCCGGATCCGTTCTGTTTCATCGGCAGCCGGGCGGTTTCTTCAGGTTGCGCTGCGAGCAGTATTCGGCTATTATAGGGCTCCCGCCGCGTTCCTGTCAACGGCGCGGGGCCGTTTTTTTGCGGCGGAAGGAGAGGAGGGGGAGTGGCGGACTGGGGCGGGATACGCGGGATCATCGACGCCGGCCGGCGTTTCGTCGTGACCAGCCACGTCTACCCCGACGGGGACGCGATCGGGTCCACGCTCGCCATGCTCCGGCTTCTCCGGGCCATGGGCCGGAGCGCGACGGGCGTCATGCCGTCCCCGGTCCCGGACACCTACCGGTTTCTCCCCGGCGCGCAGGCGCTGCGGAGCTACCGGCCCGTCCACGACGCCGTCCTCGGCGCCGCCGACGCCCTCTTCGTGCTCGACGCCAGCACCAACGACCGGCTCGGGGCGCTCGACGAGGCGTCGCGCCGTCTCCGGGTGCCGAGGGTCTGCATCGATCACCACCCCGGCAATACCGTCGACGCGGAGACGCGCCTGGTGGATACCGGAGCCTGCTCGACCGCGCAGCTCATCTACGAGCTCTACGAAGCGTGCGGGCAGACGATCGACCGGTCCTCGGCGCTCGCCCTCTACACCGGCATCCACACCGACACGGTGTCGTTCAATTTCCTCGGGACCGACGCCGTCACGCACGAGATCGCTGCGGTGCTCCTCCGGCAAGGGGTCGACCCGAAATCGGCGTGGCTGAAGATCTACGGGAACGAATCCCCGGCGCTCCTGAGGCTCGCGGGAGCCACCCTGTCGGGGCTCCAAACCGCCGCGGGGGGGCGTATCGCATGGATGGCAATCCGCGAGCGGGATTGGCGGCGGCTGCGCGTCGACCCCAGGGCCACCGAGTCGTTCACTCGCTACCCGCTCACGATACGCGGGGTGGGGGTCATCGTCGTCTTCTGCGAGGAGGAGAGGACGCGCGTGCGGGTCAGCCTCCGGGCGCTCGACCGGACCGACGTGGGTGCCGTCGCGCGTCTGTTCGACGGGGGGGGGCACCGGACCTCGGCGGGGGCGCTGATCTATGCCCCGCTCGGCACGGTGGTTCGGAGGGTCATCGGCGCGCTCCGCCGGAGCAAGGGGGGACGATGATGCGCGTGCGCGGCGGCAAGGCGGCTTCCTCGGAAACCGCCCGTTGGGAACGCCTGATCTTGTGGGGGATCGTCGTGTTGGCGGTCGTCCTCCGCGCCTGGGGGCTCTCCCATCAGCTGCCCGACAAGACCTATATCGAGGAGGACGAGTTCATCTATACCGCCTTGAAATACGGGTCGGGGGATCCCAACCCGCACTGGTTCTTCCATCCCCCGCTTTACAGCTACCTCCTCTTCGCCCTGTACGGTGCCTACTATCTCCTCGGCGCGGCGGCGGGCTGGTTCCGCGGCGCGGAGGAGTTCATCCTTCAGTACCTGGTCGACCCGAGCGCCTTCTACATCATCGCGCGCGGCCTGAGCGTCCTCCTCTCCGTCCCCGCGGTGCTGCTCCTCCACCGGTTCGGCAGAAACGTCTGCTCGCCGCGTGTCGGCCTCGCCGCCTGCCTCCTCTTCGCCGTGATGCCCCTCGGCGTCAAGTACGCGCACTACGGCTGCACCGAGCCGCTGCTCCTGTGCCTTGTCCTCGCCGCCGCCGTCTGCGCGGCGCGGGCCCTCCAGACGGGCCGGGTCCGCCCGCTGCTCGCCGCGGGGGCGTTCGCGGGCGCGGCGATGGGGACGAAGTACACCGGGGCCTTCGCACTCGCCCTCGTCGCCGCGGCGGTCCCGCCCCCGACGCGGGTCTCCTCCTGGGCCGCCCTGCTCGGGGCCTTCGCCGCGGCGGGCGCCGCCTTCCTCCTCGTCTGCCCCTTCCCGATCCTCGCGCCGCAGGAGTTCGCGGCGAACGTCTCCCTCCTCGCGTCCCAGCCGCTCCAGGTGGGCGAGTACAGCTGGCAGCGGATCCCGAACCTGTATCTGGAGTTCGCCCGCCGCCATATGCCCGTCGGGATGACCGCGCCGCTCGCCTGGATCTCCCTCGCGGGCACCGTGTTCCTCTGGCTGCGGCACCGGCGCGAGGATATCCTGGTCGCGGCCCTCCCGACGGCCTTCTACCTCGTCATCGGGCGCTCGCGCCTTTTCTACGACCGGTATATGCTCGTCTGCTACCCGTTCTTCGCCCTCGCGGCCGCGGCGCTGCTCGACGCGGCGGCTGCGCGCGCCGCCGGACTCCTCGCCCCGGCAGCGGCCCGGCCGCGGCGGGCGGCGGCCCTCCTCGCGGCGGCGGCCGTCGCGCTTGCCCTCGGCGGCGCCGGGGCCAGCGCCCGTCTCGTCCGGCTGATGGTCCTGCCCGAGACCCGGTTCCTCGCGGCGCGCTGGATCGAGGAGCACCTCCCCGCGGAGGCGAGAATCCTCGCCGACGACGCCCCCGTGCCCCAGACGGAGGAGAGCGTCCGGCGCGAGCAGCGCCTGAAGGAGCGGGAGCCCCGGCAGGAGTTCGGCTACCGGGAAAAGACGGGGCTCTACTTCGATCTGCAACGGCGCGCGGCCCGCGGGCGCCGCGGGTTCGACGTCACGCGGATACTGCACCCCCGCGGCTTCCATATGCTCGGCGGGGGCAGGGGGTACGAGGAGGAGTGGATGACGCCGGAGCGGATGAAGGCGCAGCTCGAGTCGATCGACGACTACGACTACGTGCTCGCCTCCTCGACCGGCGCCTACCGCTACCGGGCGCGTGAAATCCTCCCGGAGCGGTTCAGGTTTTTACACGACTTCTACGCCGGGCTGGCGGGGAGGGGGACGGTCGTGAAGGTCTTCCGGCCCGAGCCGTCGCGTTCCACGGGGCCCGAGTACACGCTCTACCGGGTGGGGGAGGGGCGCTGAGGCGGGCGGCTCACTCCGCCGGGACGGGCGCCGGTTCAGGCGCATCGCCGCGCGCCCCCCGCTCCCACGGCACGCCCGGCAATCCCCAGCCCGACCCCTCGTCTGAACGGATCGTTGCCGATGCCGCGTCGGACCTGTCGCTGACGAGCCCCGCAGCGTCGATCGCGGAGACGCGGTAGGTGCAGGAGGTTCCCGCCGCCGCGGTGCGGTCCTCGAACGAGGTGCCGGAGACCCTGCCCACCTTCTCCTCTCCGGCGAGCGGGTTCCACCCGCTCCTGCGGTAGATCTCGTAGCCGGCGATGTCGGGTTCCGGGCTGGGGGTCCAGGAGAGCGCGATCAGGTCGCCGCGGGCCTCGGCGTTGAGGTTCACGGGAGCGGACGGCCGCGGCTTCGTCGCCGCCTCGACCTGCTCAGAGGGGGGGCTGACCAGCCCCTCCACGTCGACCGCGCAAACCTCGTACCGGTAGGGTACGCCGTCTTCCAGGCCGCTGTCGGTGTAGCCGGGTGTTCGAACCTCTCCCGCAACCGAGGACGCCCCGCGGCGGAGGCGGCGGACCGTGTAACGCGCGATGTCGGGTTCGGGGTTGGGGGCCCATACGAGCCGAACGCTCCGAGGGAGCCCCGACTCGGCCTTCAGGCCCTGCGGCCTGGAGGGGAGGGGCCTCGTGGCGGCGGAAACGGTCTCCGAGAAGCCGCTCAGAAGCCCGTCCCGGTCGACTGCGCGGACCCGGTAGAAGCGGACGGTCCTGTCCCCGAGGCCCGCGTGAACGAATGAGGGCGGGGCGGTTTCGGCGATCTGCCTGAACGGTCCATCCCCGCTCTCCGAGACGAAGACGCGGTAGGCGGCGATGTCGGCCTCGGGATTGCGGTCCCAGACGAGCGGCACGCGGCGCGCCCTGCCCCCCTCGGCCGCGAGGCCCCGCGGCGCGGACGGGGCGCGCTTGGTGACCGCCTTCACGGGCGCGGTCATGGCGCTCGAGAGCTTGTCGGCGTCGATTGCCTCGATCGTGTAGTAGTAGGCGGTGTCGTCCTCCAGCCCGGTGTCGGTGTGGGAGGGACCCGTGAGCCATCCCGGTTTCACGCTGGCGATCTCCCGGTAGGGGCCCGACTCCGAGCCGCTGCGGTGGATGCGGTACTCCCGGATATCCTTCTCCTTCGGCGGGCCCCACTCGAGCCGCACCCTGCGTGCGAGCCCCCCCTGGGCGCAGAACCCCGCCGGCGGCGAGGGGGGCGGCTTCGCGCCGGCGGCGAATTCGACCGACGGCTCGCTTTCGAGCCCGTTGCGGTACCGCTTGACGACCCGGTAGTAGCGCGTCTCCCCGTTCGCGAGCCCCTTCTCAAAGAAGCCGGGCGTGCGGCTTTCGCCCGCCCGCACGTACTCCCCGCCGGGCGAGGCGGCGCGGTAGATCGCGTAGCCGACGACGCCCTCCTCTTCCTCCGCCCACGAGAAGGAGCTGGCCCCGACCGCGGTCTGCCGCCGCACGCGGAGCTCGCCGATCGCCGGCCTGCCGCGGGTGCGGACGGGGGCGGCGGCGCACGGCGGCGATTCCCTCCCGTCCGTGTCGACGGCCGTCAGTCGATAGAAGAGGGCGGCGCCGTCGGCGAGGCCGCGGTCGATCCAGTCCGTCTTCTCCGTCTCTCCGACGACGGCGTACGGCCCCCCCTCTGCCTCGGCGCGGTGGATGCGGTACCCTTTGAGGTCGGGTTCGGCGTTGGGACGCCAAGAGAGCGACGCCTCGCGCACGCCGCCGGTGGTCGCGAGGCCGGCCGGGGGCGCCGGCGCGTGGAATTGGATGAGGTAGGCGCCCTCGATCCTGCGCACCTCCCGCTCGACCGCCTCCCGGAGGCGGGCCTCCGCGACGACCTTGAGGGCGTCGGGGAGGATCACCTTCCCCGTCTCGACGTCGAGCAGCCTCAGATCGACCTCGATGGCGCCCCCGAAGAAGGAGACCCCGCCCGCGAGGGCGACGTCGACCCCGAGCACCCTCCCCAGCTTCTTGGTCGTCTCCTCGTCCACCGCGCCGGACTGGCCGAAGTAGAGCTCGTCGAGGAGCTTCCGGATCTGCTTTCGCTCCACCACCTCGAAGTTGGGCCTCCGGGCGAAGGCGGTGATGAACATCTCGGAGATCGTCTCGCCGTAGCCGCGTTCCCTCGCCGGGGGGTTGTTGTTCTTGAAGTCGAAGACCGCGATCCGGAGCGGCTTCTCGAGGCGGGCGACCGGGGCCTCCTCGACCCTCGGGACGGCGAGGGAGAAGATCTGCACGCGGCGGTTGCCGCGATCCGCCACGCAGACGAGGCCGTTGGGGCCGGTCCCGACGCCCTGCGGTTCCCTGAACTGTCCGCGCCCCTTCCCTCGCCCCCCGACGGCGGCGAGGAAGCGGCCCTGGGGGTCGAAGAACTGGACCGCGTTGTTCTTCTCGTCCGAGACGCAGACGATCCCCATCGCCCCCACGGCGATCCCGGACGGTTTCTCGAATCTCCCGGGCCCTTTGCCGCGCCCGCCGAAACTGAACAGGTAGGCCTGCTGGGGGGTGTAGGCGTGCACGGCGCGCGTCCCCGAGTCGAGGACGTAGATGAGGCCGTCGACTCCGACGGCGACATCCTCGATGCGCGTGAACCGGGGCCAGGCGACGAATCGGATGGGGCCGCTCGTGCGCGAGATGTCGATCTTGTCGACGGCCTTGGGGCCCGAGACGATCTGCCCGATGAACGTCCCGTCGGCGTCGAATCTCTGCACGCGGTTGTTGCCCCGATCGGCCGCGTAGACCCTCCCGGCGTCGTCGACGGCGACCCCGACGGGGTCGCGGAAGCGGCCCGGGGCGCTCCCCTTGCCGCCTATCTTCGCCGCGAGGGTGCCGGTTTGGTCGTGGATGCAGATCGAACGGTTCCGTGAGTCCGAGATGTAGAGGCGCCCCGCCCTGTCCGTCGCCACCGCCGAGGGGCGGGGGAAGGTGCTGCTCCAGAACCGTTTCTCCCCGATGGAGAGGATCGGTCTCCCTTCGGCGTCGAACAGATATGCCTTGTGCGTGGATGCGTCGAGGACACAGATATTCCCGGCGGCGTCCGCCGCGGCGTCCACGAGCGATTTCCACGCCGGGTCGGAGAGCTCGCGCTGGTAGACCACCCCCCGGAGCGTCACCGGGTAGGCGGGCGGGCCGGGGAGGAGATGGAACTGCGGCGTGGAGCATCCTGCGGCGAGGAGGGCGATACCGACACCGGCGCCGAGAAGTCGGTTTTTCATCCGCACAAGCATACACCGTCGGAACAGGGCCGGTCAATTCCGTTGTCGAAACGCCGTCGAAGCGGCGGGGCGCGGGAGGAGGCGCACGCGGGGCCGCTGCACACGGGCCGGGATGCCCCCGCCGCGGCGCTCCTCCGTCTTGCGGCGGCGCCGGGCGGTGTGCTATCATCCGTCCGCCCCGGAGCAGGTCGCACCGTACGGGGAAAGGAGTCATGCAATGGACGCACCAGTAGATCTGTCGACCGAGCAGGGGCTGGAGACCTACCGCCACTCGGCCTCGCACCTGATGGCGCATGCGGTGAAGCGTCTCTTCCCGCAGGCCCGCCTCGCCATCGGCCCTGCCATCGCCGACGGCTTCTATTACGACTTCGACCTCGACGCGCGCCTCACCCCGGAGGACCTCGAGAAGATCGAGGAGGAGATGCGGAGGATCGCCGCCGAGGACCACCCGTTCGTCCGGGAGGAGGTTGACCGGGCGGAGGCGATCGACCTGTTCAGGAAGGCGGGGGAGCGGTACAAGGTCGAGATACTCGAGGAACTTCCCGAGGGGAAGGTGAGCCTCTACCGCAACGGGGAGTTCGCCGACCTGTGCCGGGGGCCGCACGTCGCCAGGACCGGACTCCTCAGGGCGTTCCGCCTCCTCAACGTCGCCGGCGCCTACTGGCGCGGGAACGAGAAGAACGCGATGCTCCAGCGGATCTACGGCACCGCGTGGGGGAGCGATGCGGAGCTCGAGGCGTATCTGTCGAGGCTCGAGGAGGCCAAGGCGCGCGATCACCGGCGCCTCGGCCGGGAGCTGGGCCTGTTCGACGTCTACGAGGAGGCGGGCGCGGGGCTCGTCTACTGGCACCCGCGCGGGACGGTGCTCCGACGCATCATCCGGAACTACTGGGAGGAGATGCACCTCGGGCGGGGGTACCAGCTCGTCACGATTCCGCACATCGCCCACGCCCACCTCTGGAAAACCTCCGGGCACTTCGACTTCTACCGGGAGCATATGTACACGATGAAGGTGGAGGACGAGGAGTACGTCCTCAAGCCGATGAACTGCCCGGGGCATATCCTCATCTACAAGTCGGCGGTGCGGAGCTACCGCGACCTGCCGATCCGTTTCGCCGAGATGGGGACGGTCTACCGGCACGAGCGCTCCGGCGTCCTCCACGGGATGCTCAGGGTGCGCGGCTTCACGCAGGACGACGCCCACATATTCTGCACCCCCGAGCAGCTCCCCGGAGAGATCCTCTCGGTCCTCGACCTGGTGCTCGAGGTGCTGCGGAAGTTCGGCTTCGCGGGGTTCGAGATCGATCTGAGCGTCCGCGACCCGAACAGGCCGCAGGACTACGCCGGCTCCCCGGAGTCGTGGGAGACGGCGGAGCGGGTGCTGGCCGACGCACTCAAGGCGCGGAACCTCGCCTACCGGCGGATCGAGGGGGAGGCGGTCTTCTACGGCCCCAAGATCGACATCAAGCTCCTCGACGCCCTCGGGCGGCGGTGGCAGTGCTCCACCATCCAGTTCGACTTCAACCTGCCCGGCCGGTTCAACGCCTGCTACGTCGGCAGGGACAACGCCAGGCACCACGTCGTGATGGTGCACCGGGCCCTCTTCGGGTCTCTCGAGCGGTTCGTCGGCGCGCTCATCGAGCAGTACAAGGGGGCGTTCCCGGTCTGGCTCGCGCCGGTCCAGACCGTCGTCATCCCGGTCTCCGAGAAGTTCCTCGACTACGCGGAGTCGGTGCGCGAAACGCTCGCCGCGGGAGGGATCCGGGCGGAGATTGACCGCCGCAACGAGAAGATGGGGTTGAAGATACGCGACGCGCAGCTCCAGAAGATCCCCTACATGCTGATCGTCGGCGGGAGGGAGCGCGACGCCGGCGCGGTCGCCGTCCGTTCGCGCGAGGCGGGCGACCAGGGGACGATGCCGCTGGCCGGCTTCATCTCCAAGATCCACGCCGAGGCGAAGGAGGGATGACCGGCGGTCCCGGTTCCCCTCGCCCCGAAGCGCCCGGCCCTCAGCCGATCGCCTTCCCCGTGGAGCTCATCGACAGACACGCGTGCTTTACGCCGCGGCTCGCCCGCAGCAGGTCCGCGAGGCGCGTGATCTCCTTCGGGTTCCCGCGCGCGACGATCACCTCGATGCAGGTGTCGTGGTCCAGGTGGATGTGCTGCGATGAGAGGACGCGCGTGTAGTGTCGGTGCTGGAGCTCGATCAGGCGCTTGGAGAGCTCGCGCTGCCGGTGGTCGTAGAGCAGGCTGATGACCCCGATCACCTCGTCCCCCTCCGCCCATTCGTCCTCCACGAGGCACGCCCGCACCAGATCGGCGATCGCCTTCGAGCGGTTGGTGTGCCCCGTCTTCCGCGCGCGGCGGTCGAACCGCGCGAGCAACTCCCTCTCGAGCGAGACCCCGAAGCGGATAAGCCTGTCCATCCCGCACCCCCTCCTTGTGCGCCGTGGCACCAGTATAGCACCGCCCCCGCGGACAGGTACACCCCCCCGCCCGGAGCGGCGGGAAATTTTGCCTTGTGCGGCGCGCCGCGTGATTGCTATACTACGCCCCGTAGCCTCCGCGGTGCGCCCGACGCGCGCCGCGGGGCAGGGGTGAGGTTCGTTGATGCAGGGTCCCGGCCGGCAGACGCCGGCGCGGGCCGGGCGCGGCGCACGGGGAGGTGATACGCATTCGGTCTCTCATACGGGTCAACAATCAGATCAGGGCCAGGGCGGTGCGCACCATCGACAAGGACGGCAAGCAGGCGGGGATCATGACCGCCGAGCAGGCCCTTGCGCTTGCGCGGTCGTGCAAGCTCGACCTCGTGGAGGTGGCGCCGAACCTCGACCCGCCCGTCTGCAGGATAATGGATTTCGGGAAGTACCAGTACCAGCAGATGAAGAAGAGCCGCGTCGCCAAGAAGAAGTCCATGGGCGGCAAGCTCAAGGAGATCAAGCTCAGGCCCCGCATCGAGGCGCACGACTACCAGGTGAAGCTCCGGCACGCCCGGGACTTCCTCGAGAAGGGGTGCAAGCTCAGGTTCCGGCTGGTCTACCGCGGAAGGGAACTCGCCCACATGGAGATGGGCATCAACCTGCTCAAGCGGATCGAGGAGGACGTGAAGGACCTCGGGCAGGTGGAGATGTATCCCAAGACCTTCGGCAGAAACGTGATCATGATGTTCGCGCCGCGTCCCGGGGCCTCGAAGCCCCGGCCCGCGGACGGGCAGAAAAAGGACGGCGGCGATGCCAAGGCTGAAAACGAACCGCTCGGCGGCCAAGCGGTTCAGCAAGACGGCGCGCGGCAGGTTTAAGAAGAAGCTCGCCTGCACGAGCCATATCATGACGAAGAAGAGCCGCAATCGAAAAAGAAAACTCCGGGGGACCAGCGTTGTCAGCCCCGTGGAGCAATCGATGCTCAGGAAGGTTTTGCCGTACGCCTGAGATGGTGTGAGAGGAGGGTCACGTGGTCAAGGCCAGCAACGCCCCCGCTTCCAGGAAGAGGAGGAGGAGGGTCCTCAAGCGCGCGAAAGGGTACCGGAGCGCGCGCGGGAGCCTCATCCGTCTCGCGACGGAAGCCGTCGAGCGGGGGCTCGCATACGCATACAGGGACCGCAAGGCGCGGAAGCGCGATTTCCGCGGGCTCTGGATCACCCGGATAGGGGCGGCCTGCAAGGCCGAGGGGCTTTCCTATTCGCGGTTCATCGCCGGGCTCAAGAAGGCCCGGGTCGCGCTCGACAGGAAGGTCCTGGCGGACCTCGCGGTGCGCGACAAAGACGTCTTCGTGGAACTGGTGAAGGTCGCCCGGGGAGCGGCGGCCGAATAAGGCGGGAGAGCGGCGCAGAGAGACCATCGACGAGGGAGCGCATGCGATTCGTTTACCATACAGACCGGAACACCGGACGCGCGGCCGAAGAGACCACCGGCGGCGCGTTTCCCGGGTAGCGGCGCGCCGGTCTGCCGCGCACGTTCCGCCCCCGCCGTTCCTCTCCGCCCGCGTACCCCGCGTCACAGGGGTGTTCGGCTCCGGATGAAAGACAGGATCGAAGCCCTCCGCGGAGAAGCCGTCCGTCTCATCGCCGCGTGCCCGTCGCGCGACGCCCTCGATGCGCTGCGGGTCAGATTCCTCGGGCGGAAGGGCGCCGTCACCGCGATGCTGCGGGGGCTCAAGGATCTGCCCCCCGGCGAGCGGCCCGCCGCCGGCCAGGCGGTCAACGGCCTCAGGGATTCGATCGCCGCCCTCCTCGACGAACGCCTCGCGGGGCTCCGCGGGCGCGAGGAGGAGGCCGGCTTCAGGCGCGAAACAATCGACGTCACCCTTCCCGGCGTTCCGGTGCGCGTCGGCGCGCGCCACCCGATCCCCCGCGTCATGGAGCGGATCACGGGGATATTCGCGGGCTTGGGCTTCGACGTCGAGGAGGGCCCCGAGGTCGAGACCGACCGGTATAACTTCGCGGCGCTGAACTTCCCCGCGGACCACCCCGCGCGGGACATGCAGGCGACCCTCTACGTCGACGACTCCCTGCTGCTGCGCACCCACACCTCCCCCGTCCAGGTGCGGGTGATGGAACGCCGGAAGCCGCCGCTCCGGTGCATCATGCCCGGCCGCGTCTACCGCTGCGACAGCGACGTCTCCCACTCCCCGATGTTCCACCAGGTCGAGGGGCTGGCGGTCGGGGAGGGGATCGGTTTCGGGGAGCTGAAGGGGCTGCTCGGCTTCTTCGTGCGGCAGATCTTCGGCCCCGACACGGCCCTCCGGTTCCGCCCGAGCTTCTTCCCGTTCACCGAGCCGAGCGCGGAGATCGACATCTCCTGCGTCATCTGCGCCGGGCGGGGGTGCCGCGTCTGCAAAGGCTCCGGCTGGATCGAGATACTCGGCGCCGGGATGGTCCACCCGGCGGTCTTCGAGGCGGTCGGCTACGACCCGGAGCGGTACAGCGGCTATGCGTTCGGGATGGGGGTCGAGCGGGTCGCGATGCTCATCTACGGGATCGACGACATACGGCTTTTCTTCGAGAACGACGCGAGGTTCCTGGAGCAGTTCAGGTAAGGCGGCGCGGGGATCGCGGGAGGGCGGAAACCGGGGGAGGGTGACCCGGCGGCGACGAGATGAAGATCCTGTACCGGTGGCTTGCGGAATTCGTGGAGTGCCCGCTTCCCGCGGAGGAGCTCGCCGGCCGCCTCACCGGCGCCGGCCTCGAGGTCGAGGGGGTGACCCGGCTCGACCCCGGCCCGCCGGGGCTCGTCACGGCGCGGATCCTCTCCGTCGAGCCGCATCCCGCCGCCGACCGCCTCACCGTCTGCCGGGTGAGCGACGGCGCGCGCGACTACACGGTCGTCTGCGGCGCGCCGAACGTCCGTGCCGGCGAAACCGCACCGTTCGCCGCGGTCGGGACCCGGCTCCCGGGCGGGATCGCGATCAGGAAGGCGAAGCTGCGCGGCGTCGTCTCGGAGGGGATGCTCTGCTCGGAGCGCGAGCTCGGCCTCGGCGAGGACGCCGCGGGGATACTGCTCCTCGGCCCCGACTGCCGGGCGGGCATTTCGCTCGCCGAGGCGCTCGGGCTCGACGACTGGCTGCTCGACGTCAACGTGCCCCCGAACCGTCCCGACTGCCTCGGCGTCATCGGCATCGCGCGGGAGGTCTCGGCGCTCCTGCGCGTCCCGCTCCGCGTCGCCCCCCCGCATGTCGCGGAGGGCCCCGAGCCGACCGCCGCCCGCGCCCGGGTGTCCGTCGAGCGCTTCGACCTGTGCCCCCGCTACACGGCGCGTCTCGTCGTCGGCGCGCGGCCGGTCCCGTCCCCGTTCCCCGTGCGGCGGCGGCTCGCCCTCTCGGGCGTGCGGGCGATCAACGCGATCGTGGACGCGACGAACTACGTGATGCTCGAATACGGCCAGCCGCTCCACGCATTCGATTTCGCGAGGATCGAGGGGGGGGGCGTCGAGGCGCGCGCGGCGAGGCCCGGCGAGAGGATCGTCACGATCGACGGGAGGGAGCGGGAGCTCCCCGGGGGGACGCTCGTCATCGCCGATGCCCGGGGGCCGGTCGCCGTCGCGGGGCTGATGGGCGGCGCGGGGAGCGAGGTGGGGCCGGACACCGCCGAGGTGCTGCTCGAGAGCGCCTGCTTCGACCCGGCGACGGTGCGGCGGGCATCGAAGGCGCTCGGGCTCTCCAGCGATTCGTCGTACCGGTTCGAGCGGGGGACCGACGTCGAGGGCGTCGCGTGCGCGCTCGACCGGGCGGCGCAGCTTGTCGCCGCGCATGCGGGGGGGGTCGTCAGCGCGGGCATCCTCGAATGCCGTCGCCCGACCCCCCCTCCGCGGGCGATCGCGCTTCGCCTCGGCAGGGCGGGCGCCCTCCTGAGCGGGGCGGTGACGCGCGGGGAGGCCGCCGACTGCCTGACGCGCCTCGGCTTCTCGGTCCGAGAGGGGGAGGGGGACGTCGTCGAGGTCGTCCCCCCCTCCTTCAGGGTGGACGCGCGGCGGGAGGTCGACCTGATCGAGGAGATCGCCCGGCTGCGCGGCTACGACGCCGTCCCCTCCGTCGCCGTGTCGGCGGTCGACAGCGGGGCGGACGGGTCCGCCCGGCACACGGGGCGTGCGCGGGTCAGGGAGGCGCTCCGGGCGCGCGGCTTCTCCGAGGCGGTCACGCTGAGCTTCATGGGGGGCGCGGAGATGGACCGGCTGATGTGGGGCGCGTCGGATCCGCGCCGCGCGGCGGTCCGGCTCAGGAACCCGGTCAGCGAGGAGTTCGCCTACCTGAGGACGAGTCTGCTCCCGCCGCTGGCGCGATGCCTCGGTCTCAACGCGTCCCGCGGCGCGCACGATCTCCTCCTCTTCGAGCTCGGCTCCGTCTTCGCCGCCGCCGGCGGCGGCGCCCCGCCGATCGAGGAGGAGCGGCTCGCGCTCATCGCGACCGGCCTGGCGGCCCCCGCGTCCTGGTGCGCGCCCGGCAGGGACGCGGACTATTTCTTCGTGAAGGGGGTCCTCGAGTCGCTCGCCGGACACGCCGGCCTGCGCCTCCGCGCTGAGGCGGCCCCGCTCGACGGCTTCCACCCCGGCCGCGCAGCGGCGCTGCGGCTGAACGACGAGCCGTGGGGAATCCTCGGCGAGCTGCACCCGCGGGCGGCGGAGGCGTACGGGATCCGCGGGCGGGTCGTCTTCGCCGAGATGAACGCCGCGCCGCTTTTCGCGGCGCTCGCCCCCGCGCCGCGCTGCCGCCCGATCCCCCCCTCCGCCGCGGTGCGGAGGGATATCGCGGTCGTCGCCGCGGAGGCGACTCCCGCGCAGCGCCTCCTCGATCGGCTAGGCGAGGCGCTGCCCGGCGGGGCGGTGGAGTCGGTGGCGCTCTTCGACCTGTTCACGGGCCCCCCGATCCCGCCGGGGAGGAAGGGGCTCGCCTTCTCGGTGCGGCTGCGTCTGCCGGAGGAGGGGGGGGAGGCGGGCATCGACGCCGCCGTCGAACGGCTCCGCGCGGCGCTGCGCGAAGAGGGGTGCGAGATCAGGTAGCGCCCGGCATCCGCCCGGCGCGGAGGGGATCGGATCGCCGGTTCGTCGACGCGGCCGGCGCCGCCGCGGCGTATCGACGGGGGATCCGCATGGATCTGTTCGACGCGCAGGAGAGGGATATCCCGGCGGAGGCCGAGCCGCTGGCGGCGCGGATGCGGCCGCGGACGCTCGACGAGTTCCAGGGGCAGCGGCACATCCTCGGCGAGGGGAGGCTCCTCTCCCGGGCGATCGCGTCGGACCGGATCGGTTCGCTGATCCTCTGGGGGCCGCCGGGGTCGGGGAAGACGACGCTCGCCGAGGTGATCGCCCGGGCGACCCACAGCCGCTTCGAGCGCATCAGCGCGGTGATGGCCAACGTAGAGATCCTGCGCAAGGCGATCTACGCCGCGCGGAACCGCCTTCGGGAGAAGGGGGAGAAGACCACCCTCTTCATCGACGAGATTCACCGTTTCAACAAGGCGCAGCAGGACGTGCTGCTGCCGCACGTCGAGCGCGGGGGGATCGCCCTGATCGGCGCCACGACGCACAACCCGTGCTTCTACGTCAACGCGCCGCTGCTGTCGCGCTCGCTCCTGTTCGAGCTCAAGCCGCTCGAGAAGGAGGATCTGCGCGCCATCGTCGCCCGCGCGCTCGCGGACCGGGAGCGCGGCCTCGGGGCGATGCGGGTCGCGGTGGACGACGACGCGCTCGAGCATCTCCTCAACGCCTGCGAGGGGGACGCGCGGCGCGCCCTGAACTCGATCGAGCGGGCGGCGCTCACGACCCCGCCCGGTCCCGACGGCGCGGTGCGCATCACGCTCCGCCAGGCGGAGGAGTCGGTCCAGTCGAAGGCGGTCGTCTACGATCGCGACGAGGACGGGCACTACGACACGATATCCGCGTTCATCAAGAGCATGCGGGGCTGCGACCCCGACGCCGCCCTCTACTGGATGGCGAAGATGCTCCACGCGGGCGAGGACCCGCGCTTCATCGCGCGGCGGATCATCATCTGCGCCGCGGAGGACGTCGGCAACGCGGATCCGCACGCGCTCCTTGTCGCGACCGCCGCGATGCAGTCCCTCGAGTTCGTCGGGATGCCCGAGGCCCGCATCCCGCTGGCGCAGGCGGCGGTCTACGTCGCCTGCGCCCCCAAGAGCAACGCCTCCTTCCTCGGGATCGAGAAGGCGCTCGAGGCGGTGCGCAGCCGCCCGGTGATGGAGGTCCCCGACGCCGTGAAGGGGACCGGCTACGCGGGCGCGGCGAAACTCGGCCGGGGGGAGGGGTACACGTACGGGCACGGCCCGAGAAGCGAGACCGGAGACCCGGCGTTCACGCCGGCCGAACTGCGCCTCTACGCACCGTGGGCAAGCGGCTACGAGAAGATCATACGGAAGCGTCTCGAGGCCTGGCGGAAGGGCCGCGGGGAGCGGAAGGAGGCGGCGGGGCCGCGATGACCGGGGAAGGCGTCGAATCCGACGAGAAGGGGAGGCTGCGCGCGGCGCTGCTGGCGCGGCGCCGGGCGATCCCGGAGGGGCTGCGGGCGGGACAGAGCGCGCGGATCGCCGCGGGCCTTCGCCTGCTCGAGGCGTACCGCCTCGCGCGGCGGATCATGTGCTACGCGGCGGTGCGGGGAGAGGTGGAGACCGCGGGGCCGGTGGCGGAGTGCCTCCGGCGCGGGGCGCTGGTCGCCCTGCCGCGTTTCGACGCCGCGGCGGGGCGCATCGAGGCGCGGTGGGTGCGCGACCCCGGCCTGGATCTCGCCCCGGGGGCGTTCGGCATCCCCGAGCCGCGGGCGGACCGGTGCCCGCCGGCCGACACGGGAACGATCGACCTCTTCCTCGTCCCCGGCGTCGGCTTCGACCCGCGGGGCAACCGCCTCGGGTGGGGGAGGGGGCTGTACGACGCCCTGCTCGCCGGGGCGGCGCCGCGCGCCGTGAAGATCGGACTCGCCTACGAGGCGCAGGTCGTCCGCCTCGTCCCCGCGGGGAGACGGGATGTCGCCGTGGACCTGCTGGTGACCGAGGATCGGACGATCGACTGCGCGAGGATTCGAAGGATTGTCGACGGGGGAACGCGGGCGCAGCCGGTTTCGCGCTAGGGCGGCGATCCCGCGCCATCACGAACCAGAGGAGGGAGGCGCATATGCATTTTCTGCAGGAGCAGTTCATCGCCCTCATCCTGATCGGCACCGCCGCCGGGGTGGCCGCGGGATATCTGTTGCGCCGCCACGCGGCCGAGAAGGGGTTCTCCGACGCGGAGGCGCAGGCGAAGAAGATCGTCGAGGAGGCCCAGCGCGAGGCGTCCAACAAGGCGCGCGAGGCGGAGCTGTTCGCCAAGGACGAGCTGCACCGCTCCCGGACGGAGTTCGAACGGGAGACGAAGAATCGGCGCAAGGAGCTCCTCACCCTCGAACAGCGCGTCCTCCAGAAGGAGGAGAATGTCGAGCGCAAGGTGGGGCTCATCGAGAAGAAGGAGCAGATGCTGTCGAAAACCGAGCGGGAGCTCCAGGAGCGGGAGCGGAAGGCCGAGGCGCGGCAGGCGGAGCTCGACGGGATCATCGAGGAGGAGCGCCGGCGCCTCCAGAAGGTCGCGGGCCTGAGCCGCGACGAGGCCAAGCAGCTCCTTTTGAGCAAGCTCGAGGACGAGATCAGGCGCGACGCGGCGACGATGGCCCGGCGCATCGAGGAGGAGGCGAAGGAGAGCGCCGACAAGCAGGCGAAGAAGATCATCTCCCTCGCCATTCAACGCTACGCCGCCGACCATGTCTCCGAGACCACGGTCACGAGCGTGCCGCTCCCCAACGACGAGATGAAGGGGCGGATCATCGGCCGCGAGGGGCGCAACATCCGCGCCCTCGAGGCGGCCACGGGCGTGGACGTCATCATCGACGACACGCCGGGCGCCGTGGCCCTCTCGGGTTTCGACCCGATACGGAAGGAGGTGGCGCGGATCACCCTCGAACGGCTCATCGCCGACGGGCGCATCCACCCCGCCCGGATCGAGGAGATCGTCGAGAAGGTCAAGAAGGAGATGGACGAGACGATCCGCGAGACCGGCAAGCAGGCCGCCTTCGACCTCGGCATCCACGACCTCCATCCGGAGCTGGTCAGGCTCCTCGGGCGCCTGAAGTTCAGGAGCAGCTACGGTCAGAACGTGCTCCAGCACTCCAAGGAGGTCGCCCGGCTGATGGGGATCATGGCGGCGGAGCTCAAGGAGGACGTCCAGGCCGCCAAGCGGATCGGACTCCTGCACGACATCGGAAAGGCGGTGGACCACGAGGTGGAGGGGGCGCACGCGACCATCGGCGCCGACATCGCCCGGCGCTACGGCGAGGTCGCCGAGGTCGTGCACGCGATCGCCGCCCACCACAACGACGTCGAACCGGGCACGATCCAGGCGGTCCTCGCCTCTGCGGGCGACGCCATCTCCGCGGCGAGGCCGGGGGCGCGCTCCGAGTCGATCGAGGCGTATATCAAGCGCCTCGAGAACCTCGAGAAGATCGCGCTCTCCTTCCGCGGCGTCCAGCACGCCTATGCGATCCAGGCGGGGCGCGAGATCCGCGTGATGGTGGAGCCGGACAAGATCGGGGACGCCGAGGCGATCCAGGTCGCCCGCGAGGTGACCAAGAAGATCCAGGAGGAGCTCGAGTACCCGGGGCAGATCAAGGTGGTCGTGGTGCGCGAGACGCGGGCAGTGGAGTACGCCAAGTGACGAACATCCACGGCAATGGTCTTGCCGCGAATGAACGCGGATCTTCGCGGATTCGGGTCTGTCTCGCAGCCGTATCCGCGGTCGAACCGTTTCCGTGCTTCACGGTGTCAACGGTATGATCTGTGGCGGGAGGGGCTGAGATGATCGGCATCCTGTTCGGAGGGGACATCGTCGGGAAGCCGGGGAGGGACGCCGTCGCGAGGCTCGTCCCGCTCCTGCGGAAACGCCACGGGGTCGACTGCGTGGTCGCGAACGCGGAGAACGCCGCGGGCGGCTCCGGCGTCACGCCGGAGATCGTGGAGGAGCTCCTCTCCGCGGGGGTGGACGTGCTCACCTCCGGCGACCATGTCTGGAGGAACAGGGCGGTGTACGGCATCATGGGGCGGGAGGACCGCCTGCTCCGGCCCGCCAACTACCCCGAGGAGGCGCCGGGGAAGGGGCGCGTCCTCGTCACCCTCCCGGGCGGCGCGAAACTCGGGGTCGTCAACGTGATGGGGAGGGTCTTCATGAAGCCGGCCGACTGCCCGTTCAAGGCGGCGGCGCGCGAGGTGGAGGCGCTGCGGGTCGAAACCCCGCTGATCCTCGTGGACATGCACGCGGAGGCGACCTCGGAGAAGATCGCCCTCGGGCGCTGGCTCGACGGGAAGGTGACGGCGGTCATCGGGACGCACACGCACGTCCAGACGGCCGACGAGCGCCTCCTGCCCGGCGGCACCGCCTACCTCACGGAGGCGGGCATGACCGGGCCGTGCGAGTCGGTCCTGGGGCGCGAGATCGGGGCGGTGGTGCGGCACTTCGTGACGCAGCTCCCCGAGCGGTTCGAGGTGGCGCGCGAGGGGGTCGAGTTCCAGGGGGCGCTCGTGCGCGCCGACGAGAAGACGGGGAGGGCGGTGTCGATCGAGAGGATCCGGGAGAAGCTGCCCGCCTCCTCCCGGAGGCCGGCCTCCGACGGGGAGGGGGAGGAGAACGGCGGCAGGTGAGGAAGGGGCGGCGCCGCATGGAGGGCCGGGCGCCGATCCGTCCTCCCCGGCCCGCCGGGGCGCGCCGCGTCGGCACGGGGAGGCGATGGTGAGGGCGCCGGGCAGGAAGATCTACCGCGTCGCGGAGCTCACCCGCAGGATCAAAATCCTGCTCGAGGGCGAGTTCCCCGGCGTGTGGGTCGGGGGGGAGGTCTCCAACGTCCGCCGCCCCGGCTCCGGGCACCTCTACTTCACCCTCAAGGACGAGGAGAGCCAGCTCCAGGCGGTGCTCTACCGCTCCCAGGCGTCGCGGCTGCGCTTCGAGCTGAAGGACGGCCTGCAGGTCGTGGCATTCGGCGACGTCTCCGTGTACGAGCGGGGCGGGCGCTACCAGCTCACGGTGTCCGAGATCGAGCCGAAGGGGGTGGGCGCGCTCCAGCTCGCCTTCGAGCAGTTGAAGGAGCGGCTGCGGGAGGAGGGGCTCTTCGACCCCGCCCGCAAGAGGCCGATCCCGCTGCTCCCGGGGAGGATCGGGATCGTCACCTCCCCGTCGGGGGCCGCGATACGCGACATCCTGAGCGTCATCGGGCGACGTTTCGCCGACGTCCGTGTGCTGATCAGCCCGGTGCGCGTGCAGGGCGAGACGGCCGCCGCCGAGATCGTCGCGGCGATCGACGAGCTGAACCGCCGGGGCGACGTGGACGTCATCATCGTGACGCGCGGCGGCGGATCCCTCGAGGACCTCTGGGCCTTCAACGAGGAGCCGGTGGCCCGCGCCATCGCCCGCTCGCGGATACCGGTGATCTCCGCCGTCGGGCACGAGATCGACGTCACCATCGCCGATTTCGCCGCCGACCTCCGCGTCCCGACCCCGTCCGCCGCCGCCGAACTCGTGGTGGCGAAAAAGTCGGAGCTCCAGGAACGGCTCGCCGCCCTTTCCTCGCGCCTGGTCTCCTCCGCCCGGCAGCTCCTCGCGGAGCTGCGGCGGCGCCTGATCGTCTCCGCGCGGCATTACGTGCTTCAGGCGCCGGAGAACGTCGTGCGGCAGTACCAGCAGCTCCTCGACGAACTCGAGGGGCGCCTGGGGAGGTCGTTCCGGCACCGGCTCGCGCTCGGGCGCGCGCAGCTGGGGGGCATCGCCGGGAGGCTCGAGACCCTGAGCCCCGTCGCCGTCCTCTCGAGGGGCTACAGCGTCGTCTTCAGGGAAAGGGACGGCGCCGTGGTTTCGGCGCCGGCGCAGGTGCGCCCGGGCGAGGCGGTGCGGGTGAAGCTGGCCCGGGGCGGGTTCACCGCCTCGGTCAACGAAATCGTTGACTGAGGGGCCGCGCGGCGTAAAATGAAGGCGGGGAGGGGTGCGATGGCGAAGGAGAGGGAGAAGGAGAAGAAACCAGGATTCGAGGAGTCCCTCGCGCGTCTCGAGCAGATCGTGGCGGCCATGGAGAAGGGGAGTCTCCCCCTCGAGGAGGCGCTGGAGCGCTACGAGGAGGGGGTCAGGCTCGCCGGTTTGTGCGCCCGGACGCTGGACGCGGCGGAGAGAAAGATCGAGATTCTCGCCAAGGGCGAGGGAGGGGAGACGGAGGTGAAGCCGTTCAGCCCGCCGGACGCCGCCGCCGAGGCGGGCGGCGCGGCGACGCCCTCAGCGAAACGGCGCGGACGCGAGGAGGAGCCGTTCCTCTTCTGATCGCGCGGGGGCGGCGATGAGATTCGGAGCCGAGATTTGAGATCTGAGATCTGAAAGCTGAAATCCGGGATCGCAGGGGGATCACCTGCCCCCCCGAAAGCAGAGACGATGCGCTACCTTGACCAGATCGAGTCCCCCGAGGACCTGCGGAAGCTTTCCGTGCGCGAGCTTCCGGAGGTCGCCCGCGAAATCCGCGAGCGCCTGATCCGGGTCGTCTCCTCCAACGGCGGGCATCTCGCCTCGAGCCTGGGCGCGGTGGATCTCACCCTTGCCCTCCACTACGTCTTCGACACGCCGCGCGACGCGATCGTCTGGGACGTGGGGCACCAGGCGTACGCCCACAAGCTCATCACCGGCCGCAACGCCTCCTTCGACACGCTGCGCCGCCTGGGCGGCGTCGCGGGGTTCCCCCGCCGGGGGGAGAGTCCGCACGATGCCTTCGGCGCGGGGCACGCCAGCACCGCGGTCTCCGCGGCGCTGGGCCTCGCCGCCGCACGGGATTTGCGCGGCGGCCTCGAGAAGATCGTCGCCGTCATCGGCGACGGCTCGCTCACCGGGGGGCTCTGCTACGAGGGGTTGAACAACGCGGGGCACCGGGCGCGGAATCTCCTCGTGATCCTCAACGACAACGCGATGTCCATCTCCCGCAACGTCGGCGCCATCTCGGCCTACCTGAACCGGATCATCAGCTCCCCGATCTACAACAGCGTCCGCACGGATCTCCAGGCGCTCGTGAAGACGATCCCCGGCGTCGGGAGCAGGGTGTTGGAGACGGCGCGGCGGATCGAGGAGAGCGTGAAGAACCTCGTCGTCCCCGGGATGCTCTTCGAGGAGATGGGGTTCCGTTACTTCGGGCCCGCGGACGGCCACGACATCCCGAAGCTCGTCGAGATGCTCCGGCGCTTGAAGAGGATGGACCAGCCGCTGCTCCTCCACCTGCGCACCGTCAAGGGGAAAGGGTATCCGCACGCCGAGCGGCACCAGGAGTATTTCCACGGGACCAGCCCTTTCGACATCGCCACCGGCAAGCCGAAAGAGGAGAACGGCGGGCCGTCGTGGTCGGACGAGATGGGCGGGGCGCTGGCGCGGATCGCCCGCAGCGACCCGTCGGTCATCGCCGTCACCGCGGCGATGGCGGGGGGGACGGGGCTGTCGGGATTCGCGCAAGAGTTCCCGGACCGCTTCTTCGATGTGGGGATCGCCGAGGAGCACGCCGTCACCTTCGCCGCCGGCCTCGCCGCGGGCGGCTGCACGCCGGTGGTCGCCCTGTACGCGACATTCCTCCAGCGGGCGTACGACCAGGTGATCCACGATGTATGCCTCCAAAACCTCCCGGTGGTGCTGGCGGTCGACCACGCGGGGATCGTCGGCTCCGACGGCCCGACGCACTCCGGGCAGTTCGCCTTCTCCACCCTGAGGCACATCCCCGGTCTGACGCTCCTGGCGCCGTCCGACGCGGGGGAGCTCAAAGAGATGCTCGCCTGGGCGATCGCGGCGAGGCGCCCGTGCGCGATCGCCTACCCCAAGGGCGCGGCGATTCCCGCCCGGGCGTGTGAAGCCGCGCCGCCGCTGTCGCCCGGCAGGTCCCGCCGCCTCAGGGAGGGCCACGACGTCGTCATCTTCGCGGCCGGGGCGATGGCGGGCGTCGCAGAGGTCGCCGCGGACCTTCTCCTGCAAAAGGGCCGGAGCGCCGCGGTGATCGACGCGCGTTTCATCAAGCCGCTCGACCGGGAGGCGATCCTCGCCGCGGCCCGGAAGCCCGGGCGCATCGTGACGCTCGAGGAGAACGCCCTCGAGGGGGGGCTGGGGAGCGGCGCGCTCACCCTCCTCGCGGAGGAGGGGGCGGCGGGCGCCGAGCTGCTGCCGCTCGGGATAGGGGATCAGTACGTGGAGCAGGGGGAGAGGAGCGAGATGCTGGCGTCGCTCGGCCTGGACGCCGCATCGGTCGCCCGCCGGATCCTCGACCGCTTCCGGTTCTAACGCCCGTCCCCCTTTCGCCAACCCAGGCACCCGATAGCCGATGAAGGTCCGTCTTGATCGTCTGCTGGTGGAGCGGGGGTTCTTCGAAAGCGGCGAGAAGGCCCGGCGCGCCGTGATGGCCGGGACGGTGACCGTGGACGGCCGTCGCGCCGACAAGGCGGGGAAGGCGGTCGACGCGGGGTGCGCGCTCGCCGTCGCCGCCCCCGCGCCTTTCGTCGGGCGGGGAGGGGAGAAGCTCGACGCCGCGCTCAAAACGTTCCGCGTCCCCGTCTCGGGGAGGCACTGCCTCGACCTGGGCGCCTCCACGGGCGGTTTCACCGACTGCTTGCTCAAGGCGGGGGCAACCTCCGTGATCGCCGTCGACGTCGGGCGCGGGCAGCTCGACCGGCGCCTGCGCGAGGACCCGCGGGTCGTCGTGCGGGAACGGACAAACGCGCGGTACCTGTCCCGCGAGGATCTCCCGCGGGATGCGGAGCTGGTCACCGTGGACCTTTCGTTCATATCGCTCGACAAGGTGCTCCCGGCGATCTCCCGCCTGATCGTCGGAGGGGGAGATCTGGTCGCCCTGGTCAAGCCGCAGTTCGAGGCGGGGCGGAGCGAGGTGCAGCGCGGCGGCGTCGTCCGAAACGGGCGGGTGCACGCGCGCGTCGTCTGGCACGCCTGCCTGGCGGCAGAGCGGTGCGGGCTCGAGATCATGGGGATCGCCGAATCCCCGCTGACGGGGCCCGCGGGCAACCGGGAGTTTTTCATCCACGCGAGGAAACCGTGAAGACGAACGCGGCGAAACGGCGCGGCATCCGCACAGTCGCCCTCGTGGCCAACGCGCGCAAGAGGGGGGCGGCCGCGACGGTCGCGCGGATTGCGCGGTTCCTGCGCGGGCGCGGGATGCGCCTCGTCGCCGATCCGGAGACCGCCCGGCTCCTCGGGGAGGAGGCGATAGCCAGGGACGACGAAACCCTGCGGGGGGAGGCGGACCTTGCGGTGAGCGTCGGCGGCGACGGCACGGTCCTGAAGGCGGCGCGCATCGTGGCCGGGAGCCGGGTCCCTCTGATGGGGATCAACCTCGGCGGCCTCGGCTTCCTCACCGCCACCGCGCGCGCCGGGGCCTCCCGGTGCCTCAAGGAGGCGCTCCGGGGGAGGCTCCGCGCCGAGGAGCGGATGATGCTCAGGGTATCCCTCGTGCGCGGCGGGCGGGAGATCTGCGCGCACGTCGCCCTGAACGACGCGGTGATCGGGAAGGGGGCCCAGGCGCGCCTGATGGCGCTGGAGACGTTTATCGGGGACGAGTTCCTCGTCACCTACGTCGCCGACGGCCTGATCATCTCGAGCCCCACCGGATCCACCGCCTACTCGCTCTCCGCGGGGGGGGCCCTTGTCAGCCCCGCCTTGGATGCTATAATGGTAACGCCGATCTGCCCGCACATGCTCACGAACCGTCCGATCATCGTGCCGGGCGGGAAAGCGGTGCGGGCGCGGATCTCGACGCACGGGCGCGAAGCGACGCTCTCGATAGACGGGCAGGTGAACGAGGCGCTGGCGGACGGCGACGAGGTGTCGGTGGCGAAGGCGGAGGGGCGGCTCACGCTGCTCGCCTCCCCGCGGAGGACGCACTTCACGCTGCTCAGGGAGAAGCTCCACTGGGGAGGACGGACGCTGCATGGCTAGGGTCACCATAGACATCACGCGCTGCAAGGGGTGCGAACTCTGCGTGGAGTCGTGCCCCCAGGGCGTCATCGCCATGTCGAAGTCCCTCAACGACAAGGGGGTCCACTTCGCGCAGCCGGCCCGCATCGAGGAGTGTACCGGGTGCGGCCTCTGCGCGATGATGTGCCCCGACGTCATCATCGAGGTGGACCGGGAGGAGACCCCGGCCCCTGCGCACGCCCCCCGCCCCCCCGAACTGGACCCCGCGGGGACACCCCCGGAACCGTAGCACGGTGACGTCATGGCGAAAAAGAAGCTGATGTGCGGGAACGAGGCGCTCTCGGAGGCGGCCATCGCGGCCGGGTGCCGGTGCTACTTCGGCTACCCGATCACGCCGCAGAACGAGGTGACCTCCTATATGTCGCGGCGGATGCCGGAGGTCGGCGGGCAGTTCGTGCAGAGCGAGAGCGAGCTCGCCGCCATCAACATGGTCTTCGGCGCCTCCGCGGTCGGCGCCCGGGCGATCACCTCCTCCTCGAGCCCCGGCATCAGCCTGATGCAGGAGGGGATCTCGTACATCGCGGGGTGCGAGCTCCCCGCGGTCATCGTGAACATCATGCGCGGCGGCCCCGGTCTCGGCAACATCGGCCCGAGCCAGGCCGACTACTTCCAGGCGACCCGCGGCGGCGGCCACGGCGACTACCACGTGATCGTTCTCGCACCCGCGAGCGTGCAGGAGCTGGTGGACCATGTCTTCCTCGCCTTCGATCTCGCCGACAGATACCGGAACCCGGTGATGATCCTCGGGGACGGCGTGCTCGGGCAGATGGTCGAACCGGTGGAGATCTCCGCCAAACGGCATGCGCGGCTCCCGGCGAAGGAGTGGGCGCTCACCGGGTGCGCGGGCAGGGAGCCCAACAAGGTGCGCTCGCTCGTGCTCGGCGACAACGAGCTCCTCGCGCACAACAACAAGCTCCAGGCGAGATACCGTCAGATCGCCGAGACGGAGATGCGCGCGGAGTCGTTCCAGACCGACGGCGCCGAGCTCCTCCTGGTCGCCTACGGAACGCCGTCGCGGACCTGCCGCGCCGCGCTCAAGGAGTTCAGGGCGCGGGGGTACCGGGTCGGCCTCTTCAGGCCGGTCACGCTTTGGCCGTTCCCGGCGGCGGCGCTCACCGAGGCCGCGAAGGCGGCGCGTGTCGTCCTCGTGGTCGAGATGAGCGCCGGGCAGCTCATCCAGGATGTGCGCCTCGCCCTCGGGAAATCGCCGGCGCAGGTGGAGCTTCTCGGCAAGCCGGGCGGCGAGGTGATCCAGAAGGCCGAGGTGAACGCGGCGATCGAGAAGGTCGTCGAGGCGCACGGCCTCAAGAGAAGGTGACCGTGCGGGCGGGCGAAGACGGGAAGGATGCCTGAATGAAACGCGGGACGGCGCGGCCGAAAAGCCTCAGGGACGTCGAGACGCACTACTGCGCCGGCTGCGGGCACGGGATCGTTCATCGGCTGATCGCCGAGGCGGTCGACGAGCTCGGCATTCGCGAGCGCGTGGTGGGCATCGCCCCCGTCGGCTGCGCGGTGCTCGCCTACGACTACTTCAACTTCGACGTGAGCGAGGCGGCGCACGGGCGGGCCCCCGCGGTCGCCACGGGGATGAAGCGCGCGCGTCCGGATCTGATCGTCTTCTCCTACCAGGGGGACGGGGACCTCGCCGCTATCGGGATGGCGGAGATCATCCACGCGGCGAACCGCGGGGAGGGGATCACCGTCTTCTTCGTCAACAACGCGGTCTACGGGATGACCGGTGGCCAGATGGCCCCGACCACGATGCTCGGGCAGAAGACCATGACCTCGCCCCGCGGCCGCGCGGCCGCGCATGAGGGGAACCCGATACGGGTCGCCGAGCTCCTCGCGCAGTTCGACGGGGTGAAGTTCGTGGAGCGCTGCACCGTCTCCAAGCCCAAGAACGTCGCCAAGACGAAGGCCGCGATCAAGCTCGCCCTGCGGCTGCAGGTCGAGGGGAAGGGGTTCGGTTTCGTCGAGATCCTCTCGCCGTGCCCCACCTACTGGGGGCTCCAGCCGCGCGTGGCGATGAAGATGATCGACGAGAAGATGACCGAGGTGTTCCCGCTCGGGCGGTTCAAGTACGTTTGCCCCGAGGGGGAGGGAAGATGACGCCGGGGAGGCGGGGATGAAGGAAGAGCGGGTCATCATCGCCGGCTTCGGCGGGCAGGGGATCATGTTCATGGGGAAGCTCCTCTGCTACGCGGGGATGCTGGAGGGGAAACAGGTCACCTACATGCCCTCCTACGGGGCGGAGGTCCGCGGCGGGACCGCCTACTGCAACGTGATCATCTCCGCCGAAGAGATCGCCTCGCCGGTCGTCGCCGAACCGACCTCCGCGATCATCATGAACCTCCCGTCGCTCGTCAAGTTCGAGCCGATGCTCCTGAAGAAGGGGCTCCTCGTCGTGAATTCGTCCCTCGTCTCCCGGCCCCCGAAACGCAAGGACCTCGAGGTGATCGCCATCCAGGCCACGGGCATCGCCGACGGCCTCGGGAATACCCGCGTGGCCAACATGGTCGCCCTGGGGGCGTACCTGGCCAAGCGCGATAGCGTCGGGATCGAAACCGCCCTCGCCGCGGTCGAGGAGATGCTCCCCCCCTACCGCCAGCACCTCGTCGAGATCAATCGCCGGGCGCTGCGCGAGGGGAAGGGGTTTGTCGAGTCCCGGAGCTCCGACGCCCTCTGGAGCAAGATCAGCCGCGGCTTCGGGTTCGGATGACCGTGAACCCGTCTCCCGCCGCCCCGCCGCGCGTCCGCTTCGCCCCCAGCCCGACCGGGCACCTCCATATCGGGGGCGCACGGACGGCGCTCTTCAACTGGCTCTTCGCGCGCCGCCTCGGCGGGACCTTCATCCTCCGCATCGAAGACACCGACCTCCAGCGCTCGACGCGGGAGTCGGTGGACGCCATCATCGACAACCTCCGTTGGCTCGGGCTCGACTGGGACGAGGGGCCGATCCTCCAGTCCGGCCGCTTCCCCCTCTACGCCCCGCAGGCCGAGCGCCTGGTCGCGGAGGGGAGGGCGTACCGCTCCGACGACAGGAAGGGCGCGAAACAGGCCGTCATTTTGAAGAAGCCGGAGCGGGAGATCGCGGTGGACGACATCGTCCACGGAAGGATGGTCTTCTCCCCCGACGCGGTCGGCGACCTTGTGCTGATGAAGTCCGACGGCACCCCGACCTACAACTTCGCCTGCGTGGTCGACGACGCGGCGATGGGGATCACGCACATCATCCGCGGCGACGACCATGTGAGCAACACCCCCAAGCAACTCCTCCTGTACGAGGCGCTCGGGCTTCCCGTCCCGCTCTTCGCGCACGTGCCGCTCATCATGGGCCCCGACGGGTCGCGCCTGAGCAAACGGCACGGGGCGACCTCCGTCGGGCAGTTCCGCGAGGAGGGGATCCTCCCCGAGGCGCTCGTGAACTTCCTCGCCCTCCTCGGCTGGTCCCCCGGCGACGACCGCGAGATCATGTCGCTTTCGGAGCTGATCGCGGCCTTCTCGCTCGAGCGGGTGAACAAGAAGAGCGCGGTCTTCGACACGAAGAAGCTCGAGTGGCTGAACATGCAGTACTTCAAGAAGCGGTCGGCGGAGGAGATCGCGCGCATGGCGCTGCCGCACCTGGCGGCGTACGGCCTGGAGCCCGGCGCGGTCTCCCCGGGGCGGCTGGAGGAGGTGGTCCGCCTGCTCGGGGAGAGGTTCAGGACGCTCCGGGACCTTGCGGACAAGGCGCACTACTTCTTTGCCGACGCGCCGAACATCGATCCGGCGGCGTTCCGGAAGCATATCCGCAGGGAGGGCTCCGCGGAGATCCTCGCGGACGTGGCCGCCCGGTTGGAGGCGCTCGACGGCTTCACCCCGGAGGCGATCGAGCGCGAACTGCGCGCCGTGAGCGCCGCGCGCGGCGTGAAGGCGGGGGCGGTGATGCAGCCGGTGCGCGTGGCGGTGTGCGGGCGCGCGGAGACGCCAAGCATCTTCGAGACGCTGGTCCTCGTCGGGAAGGAGAAGGTCCTCGGCCGTCTGCGGCGGGCCCCCCTCCTCGAAATCCCCGACGGGGCCCCGGAAGGGGAGCGGCGGGCGCCATGAACGCCACCGGCAACGGCCGTCTCCCGGAAGGCGCCCCCCCTCCGCGGGATTTCATCCGCCAGATCGTCGCGGAGGATCTGGCCTCCGGGAAACACGGCGGCCGGGTCGTGACGCGCTTCCCCCCCGAGCCGAACGGCTACCTCCATATCGGGCACGCGAAGTCGATCTGCCTCAACTTCGGCATCGCCGCCGAGAACGGCGGGAGGTGCCACCTCCGCTTCGACGACACCAACCCCGCGAAGGAGGATGTCGAGTACGTCGAGTCCATCCTGCGCGACGTGCGCTGGCTCGGCTTCGACTGGGGCCCGCACCTGTACTACGCCTCCGACTACTTCGAACGGCTCTACGGCTTCGCCGTGGAGCTCGTCCGGCGGGGGAAGGCGTACGTGGACAGCTTGAGCGCGGATGAGATACGGAGGCACCGGGGGACGCTCACCGAGCCCGGCCGGGAGAGCCCGTTCCGCACCCGCTCCGTGGAGGAGAACCTCGACCTGTTCGGCCGGATGCGGCGGGGGGAGTTCCCCGACGGCGCGCACGTCCTCCGCGCGAAGATCGACATGGCGTCTCCGAATTTGAACATGCGCGACCCGACGATCTACCGGATCAGGCGCCAGACGCACCACCGCACCGGGGATGCGTGGTGCATCTACCCGATGTACGACTTCGCGCACTGCCTCTCCGACTCGATCGAGGGGATTACGCACTCGATCTGCACGCTGGAGTTCGAGGACCACCGCCCGCTCTACGACTGGTTCCTCGACGCCCTTGAAACCGGCTGCCACCCGCAGCAGATCGAGTTCGCCCGCCTCAACGTGAGCCACACCATCCTCTCCAAGCGCCGTCTCCTCGCGCTCGTGCAGGAGGGGCGCGTCTCGGGCTGGGACGATCCGCGGATGCCCACGCTCTCGGGCTTGCGGAGGCGCGGTTGCACCCCCGAGGCGATACGGAGCTTCTGCGAGCGGATCGGCGTGGCGAAGACCGACAGCACGGTGGAGATCGCCCTGTTCGAGCACTGCCTCCGCGACGACCTGAACCGGCGCGCCGCCCGTCGGATGGCGGTGCTGCGGCCCCTTCGCGTGGTCGTGGAGAACTACCCCGAGGGGACCACGGAGGAGCTCGACGCCGTGAACAACCCCGAGGATCCGTCCGCGGGGACGCGGAGGATCCCGTTCTCGCGGGTCATCTACGTCGAGCGGGACGATTTCAGGGAACAGCCGCCGAAGAAGTACCACCGCCTCTCGCCGGGCGCCGAGGTGCGCCTGCGGTACGGCTACCTCGTCACCTGCACCGGGTTCACGAAGGACCCGCGCACCGGGGAGGTGACGGAGCTCCGGTGCCGGTACGATCCCGCCACGCGCGGCGGGCACGCGCCCGACGGCCGAAAGGTCAAGGGGACGATCCACTGGCTCTCGGCCGCCCACGCCGTTTCGGCGGAGGCGCGCCTCTACGACCACCTCTTCACGGCGGAGGACCCGTCGGGGGGAGGGGAGGGAACGGACTGGAGGACGTGCCTGAATCCGGCCTCGCGGGAGATCGTGACCGGGTGCCTCGTCGAACCGGCCCTCCTCGGCGCCGCGCCGGGGGAGACGTTCCAGTTCGAGCGGCTGGGCTACTTCTGCGTCGACCCCGACTCCGCCCCCGGGAAACCGGTCTTCAACCGGACCGTGGCGCTCCGCGACACCTGGGGCAGGATCGAGAAGGCGCAACGGTAGCGCGGGGCGTCGCTGCCCATGCCGCGGGCGGATGTTCAATCGCGATGCAAGAGCGGGTGCACAAGAACTGCGACGCGTGCGTAAGTGTATGACCCCAATTCTGCAAGGGGCTTTGACGTAAGTGTATAGTTGAGATCTGACCCCAATTCTGCAAGGGGCTCCGCATGTTGAATCTTCCGAACCTGATCACGCTCATACGGATCGTGCTGATCCCCTGTTTCGTCGCGTTGCTGCTGCGCTACCGGGAGACGGGCGAGGAAATGTTCCGGTGGCTGGCGTTCGCGGCGTTCGTCGCCGCCGCGGCGAGCGACGCGTTCGACGGGATGATCGCGCGGATGCAGGACAGGAAGACCGTGTTGGGGTCGTACCTCGACCCCCTCGCCGACAAGCTGCTGCTGCTCGCGGCGGTCGTGGTTCTCAGCGTGCCGATGGGACGCCTGGAGAGGCTCCCGAGCTGGTTCCCGGTGCTCGTGCTCAGCCGCGACCTGCTCATCGCGCTCGGTTCCCTCCTGGTTCACATGCTGTGCGGCTCGTTGACCCCGCGCCCGAGCGTCGCGGGGAAATGCGCGACGACGCTCCAGATGGTCACCTGCGCCTGGGTCCTCTGCGGATGGCCGTACCACGAGATCTTCTTGTACCCCGCCGCCGCCCTCACGGTCGTCTCCGGGGTCGGGTACGCGCGGGACGGCCTGCGGCAGTTCCAGGGGGTCGGCGGCTGAGCGGGGGGGACGCGGTCCGCCCGAGGAAGGTGAGATCCCCATGCGAACGGTCGCCCTCGCCGGAAGGCCCAACGTCGGCAAGTCCGCCCTCTTCAACCGGCTCGCGGGGAAACGGATCGCCATCGTCGATTCCACCTACGGGATGACGCGCGACCGGATCTGCGCCACGGCGGAGTGGGGGGGGCGGCGCTTCACCGTCGTGGACACGGGCGGCATCGACTTCGACTCCTCCGACACGCTCCGGGGGATGGCCCGCCGCCAGGCGCAGCTCGCGATCGAGCAGGCCGACACCGTCCTTTTCGTCGCGGACGCGATCGAGGGGCTCGTGCCGCTCGACAGGGAGATCGCCGCCTTGCTGCGCGCGGCCGGGAAGCGCGTCATCGTCGCCGTGAACAAGGCCGACAACGAGGCCTCCGCGGCTGCCGCGGGTGAGTTCCACCGCCTCGGCTTTCCGGACGTCTTCCCCGTCTCCGCGACGCACGGGAGGGGGATGGACGCCCTTCTCGACGCCCTCGTCGAAACGCTCGTCGAGGACGAAGAGGAGGAGGTGCGGGAGACGCTCCGGGTCGCCGTCCTGGGAAGGCCGAACGTCGGAAAGTCCTCGTGGGTCAATGCCGTTCTCCGCGAGGAGCGGATGATCGTGGACGGGGTGCCGGGGACGACCCGCGATGCGGTCGACACGCGGGCGTCATGGCGGGGGAAGGTGCTCACCCTGATCGACACCGCGGGGATCCGCAGGGAAGGAAAACTCAGGGAGGCGGCGGAGTACTACAGTCTCACGCGGACCCGCGCGAGCCTGAAACGGTGCGACGCCGCCCTGATGCTGCTCGACGCCCTCGAGGGCGTCACGGTGCAGGACGAGAAGCTCGCCCGCTCCATCCTCGACGAGGGGCGGGGGTGCGTCCTCGGCGTCAATAAGTGGGATCTTGTCCGCGGCGGGGACACCCGGCGTTATCGCGAGACGCTCTGGGGCAGGATGCGGTTCTTCAACCACGTCCCCGTGGTCTTCCTCTCCGCGAAACTCGGGCGGGGGATAGGGCGCTCCCTCGACGCCCTCTTCCTTGTGCGGGAGCAGACCGAGCGGCGGGTGGGGACGCCGGTCCTCAACAGGATCCTGCACCAGGCGTGGGAACGCACCCCCCCCGCCTCGCTGAAGGGGAAGCGGTGTCGGCTCTACTACGCCGCGCAGACCGGCGTGAGACCGCCCGCGTTTTCCCTCTTCGTCAACAACCGCGATCTCCTGGCCGACCAGTATGCCCAGTACCTCTCCAGCACCCTCCGCCGCGCCTTCGGATTCGAAGGCGCGCCCCTGCGCCTGAAATTCAAGAATCGCCGTTAGCGCCGCGCCGGGGCGATGGCGAACCTTGCGACCAGGCGGAAGATAACGCAACAACGCGGTCCGCAGCGCCTCCGGCGCCGCGGACCGCGTTGAAACCTGATCCTTCCGAGCTCTCCTGTCCCGCTACCCGGTGATCTCCAGACCCTTCAGGTCGCAGCCAATCGCCTTCGAGAGATCCACGGGGGATCCCGCGGGCACCAGCACCGCCCCGACCGTCCAGATGCCCTCGGCGGTGCCGGGGCAGATCGTGTGCGTGAACAGGGTGCCGCACCAGACGTTCGGCAATCCCCGCACGCCGGCGACGTAGGGGACGTAACCCGGAACGGCCCCGCCGTCGGGCCGCACCGAGTAGATCTTCCCCGCCGGATCCCGCACGAGGACGTACCCGTCGAAGACGCTCGAAGGGGCGATCGGAGGTATGCAGGCCGAGGCCTTGACCTCGATGTTCGGCGCGGCGGTCTTCCTGTCGAGCGTCAGCTCCACGTCGGAGGGGGGGGCGGTCGGCTCGGGCGTCGGGGTGGGTTGGGGGGGCGCCTTGGTGGGCGTGGCCGTCGGCGGGACCGGCGTCTCCGTCGGTTTGGGCGTCTCGGTTGCCGTGGGCTCCGGCGTCTCGGTTGCCGTGGGTTCCGGCGTCTCGGTTGCCGTGGGTTCCGGCGTCTCGGTTGCCGTGGGTTCCGGCGTCTCGGTTGCCGTGGGCTCCGGCGTCTCGGTTGCCGTGGGTTCCGGCGTCTCGGTTGCCGTGGGTTCCGGCGTCTCGGTTGCCGTGGGCTCCGGCGTCTCCGTGGGCGTGCAGGTCGGCGTCTCCGTGGGATCACCGAACGTGTAGAAGGTGCCGCACTCACCACCTATGTGGAGCGAACCGAGCGCCGCGGAGGCGGA